>JBMTVV010000211.1:0-4157 GCA_049451755.1 Bdellovibrionota bacterium | reverse complement strand
GGACGCGGGTTCGATTCCCGCCACCTCCATTTTTCCCGCTCGCCGCTCGGGCCCAGGGGACAAGCCCCCTCTCAAGCTAAACGCTTGTTCACCCCCGTAGCGGGAATTGAACCCCTAGAAAAGATACTGCGATTCGTAAGATGCGGAGCATCTTATTCCCGCCACCTCCACCATCCTACGCTCAGCGAAGCTGAGCTTCGGACGGCGAGCCGGTTTATCGTCCGAAGCTTTAGCGAAGGAAGAAGGCTTGACGGGCGGTAGGATGGTGCCGTCCGTAGCCCTTCAGGGCGAAGGCCGGCTACTACTACCTCCTCATTCATAACCTTTTTTTAGAAAACGCCTTCCCCGAGCCGGTCTTGAGATACCTCTCGAATTCTGTGGCTCTTTCTTCATCTGAAAACCCGATATAAGTATCAAGCTTCCACGGTCGATATCGTTTAGTATATCTGGAACAGCCGTCATTGTGATGCTTTAACCGAGTCTTCAAATCTGAAGTAATTCCAAAATACCGTCGCTCAGGCCACTTAATACTTCTCAGAATATAAACATACTTCACATCTATGTATCGGAAAGAAGGACAGAATGTTTCGACACCGCAACTTGGCTTTGCCAAGATTGTAGCCCCTAAGGGGCATGAGTTGGCGGGAATCGAATAAAGAAGACACTGCGATAGAGCACATGAGTCTTAGGAGATACCTCTGCGCACGCACTCGTATAGAAAGACTACAGAGCGTCACAGTCTCTCTTACCCCGAATACCCGCTAATCAGTGTTCCTACACGAATGAAGCTATACCAGCGGTGCATTTGCGGTATTGAGGTGGAGCTCCATCTGCGGGAAGGGAATACCGATGTTTTGTGATTCGAGCGACTCCTTCACTGCAGCAGTAAGAAGTTCTTTCACCTCCCAAAAATCTCCCGCCGTAGTCCAAAAACGAATGACCCAGTTTACACTCGAGTCCGCGAGCTCTAGGAGATACACCTGGTATCCACGTCCCTCTTCATCGATGAGACGAGCTCGGAGAGACTCAGCTGCACTCGTAAGCGCGGCTCTCGTCTCAGCTATACCTGCTCGGTACTCAACTCCAACATGAACATCGACTCTTCGGTGCTGATGAAATGTGATGTTCTCGATGGTGTTTCCGTAGATCTGGCTATTTGGAACAATAATTCGTCGGTTATCAGGGGTATCAAAGGTCGTTGAGAAGAGGTCAATCTCATACACCTTCCCAGTGATTCCTCCAGCAGAAACAACATCCCCGACTTTGAAAGGACGAAAGACAAGGAGAAGAATCCCCGCAGCGAAGTTACTCAGTGTGCCTTGAAACGCAAGTCCAATGGCAAAACCAGCCGCAGCAATCACCGCAGCAAAGCTCGCCACACTAATTCCAAACATTCCGAGTATCCCAAGGAGGGTAAACGTCATAATCGAGTAAAAGACAAGCTTGCCGATGAATCGGCCGAGCGTCTCATCTACTCGTCTCGTGATAGGTTGGCTTGCCAGGCGAGAAACAAAAGAGCTCAGAAAGTACGCTACGATCAGAATGAGAAGTGCACTGAGGACAGGGAGTAGAAATCGATCTCCAATCGTAACCAGTGCAGAGAGGTCTCCATTCGAAAGTGCGGTCAGTGAATTGATGAGTTCTTCTTTTGCTTGCCCCGCAACTTGTGCGATCTGTTCATCCGGGTTTGCGGTTGGTGTCACTGAATCTGCCATAAGAAACTCCAAAAATATGGATAAGAGATACCCAGCCTTCGTCCAACGAGTAGGCTAACGAGATAGTAGGAGATTCTCAGGGTGGGATGCAATCAAGATTCGATTATCGCACTGGAGTAAAGGTAGAGCGGAAGTGGCGCATGACCGGAGCCTCCACCTGAAACCGGAAGCCCCCGTACTCACTACGGCGGTTATAGAGGTCAATGAGGCACTCGACCACATATCCCATGTGCGCCTCTGTGTACGTTCGTCGAGGAAGCGCAAGGCGTACGAGATCCAGCGCGGGTGATTGCTGTCCGTCTTCTCCGTCTTGAGTTCTCGGAAGAGTCTTCCCAAAGGCAACAGTGCCGAGCTCGCAGCACCGTATTCCACCTGTGACGTAAAGCTGTGTTGTGAGAGTAATGCCTGGTAGGTGGTGTTGCGGAATATGGGGGAAGAACGTTTTTGAATCGATATAAATAGCATGCCCTCCTGAAGGACGGAGTACGGGAATCTCAGCACCAATGAGTTTTTCTACCATCCACTCAGTCGTACGGAGCCGGTACTCAAGATACCGCTCATCGAGTACCTCCTTAAGCCCCTGACTCATCGCTGCCAATGAATAACCAGCAAGTCCGCCGTAGGTAGGGAATCCTTCATAGACAATGAGCCGATTTTTTATCCGCTCAGCTAATAGTTGATCCCTGACGCACACGAGCCCGCCGATATTTGAGAGAGCGTCTTTCTTTCCTGAAAACGTCATCCCATCACAGAGCGAGAACATTTCATGCGCAATCTCTCGTGCCGAGCGATGAGCATACTCCGCTTCTCGCTTTTTTATAAAGAACGCATTCTCAGCAAAGCGACAGGCATCAATGATGAACGGTTTTTGAAATTCACGACAGAGTGCTGCTGTCGCACGAATATTTGCGAGACTCACCGGTTGTCCACCAGATGCATTATTCGTGACTGATATCATGACGAACGGAATGCGAGCATGTTCCTCTTCTAACAGCCGCTCTAATTCTATGAGATCAATGTTTCCCTTGAAGGGCGCATCAGAATACGGATCTTTGCCATCCTGGTGCAGGAGGTTCACACCAGTTGCGCCCCTATCTTCTATGTTTGCAAGCGTCGTATCGAAGTGTCCATTTGAGGGAATGAGATTGTCTCGCTCGACAAGTTCAGAAAAGAGTAGGTGCTCAGCAGCTCGTCCTTGGTGAACCGGAATAACAAAGGGAAGCCCCGTAATGCCTTGTACGGTTTCTTCTAGCTCTAAAAAACTACGACTTCCCGCATAGGATTCATCAGCGCGAATCATCTCGGCCCACTGGTAATCACTCATCGCACCAGTTCCAGAGTCAGTGAGAAGGTCGATCGTTACCTGATTCGCTCGTAATGCGAATACATTATAACCAGCCGCTCGTATCCATTCGGTGCGCTCATCCTCTGTTGAAAGAGGCATCTGTTCGACGGACTTAATACGGAATGGTTCAAAGAGAATGCGACGATTATTCATACGGATGGGTGTCCGATAGACAAGGTTGCTCGAATATATCTAGTTTACCATGTTCCCAATTGGGGCAAAAATGGAAGTTTTCCCAATAGGTTCGCAGGCCACTCTCTTTGGGGGTAACCGGTGGGAAGGGCTCTGAGATAAGGAGCCAGGAAGGGAGCTCTGGGTAGAGAAGATATGGTGGGAGGGAGTGCTTTGATTGAACTCTGAGGGTGAATGCTTTATCGTGCTCTCCGAGGATTATCCCAGTAAAGAGAGGCACGTATGAAAGGTACTTCCGTATTAATTACCGGCGCAGGTGGTGAGCTAGGAACAGCACTCATGTCACATCTTGTTGCTTCAGGAGCACATGTGGTTGCCCTTGAGCTCAATGAGTCCTTTAAGGCGCCACATGAGAATGTCACTGTGGTCTACGGCAATATCTGTGATGAAGCCTGTATATCGGAACTATTTGCAGAAAATGATTTTCATATTGTTTTTCATTTTGCCGCGCTCCTTTCTTCTGCTGCAGAGAAAAACCCGTTCCTCTCTCAGCGAGTTAACATTGATGCAACGAGTTTCCTGATTGAGCAGGCATACGAGCAGGGGAAGAAGCGAGGTGCACCGACTCGATTCATCTTCCCAAGTTCGATAGCAATTTATGGTTCGAAAGATCGAACTGAACTCCGAAAGCCGTTACACGAAGGTGACTGTCTTCATCCAGAAACTCTCTACGGTATTCAGAAGTTGTTTGTTGAGCAGATTGGCTCTTACTTCACGAAGCGAGGCTCTGGACAGTTCCTCGATTTTCGCAGTTTGCGTTACCCAGGGCTTATCAGTATTGAGACGTTGCCTACAGGTGGTACGAGCGACTATGCGGCTGAGATGCTTCATCATGCAAACGACGGAAAGCCGTACGGTTGCTTCGTTTCTCCGGAAGCTGCGCTGCCGTTCATGACGATGCCAGA
>JBMTVV010000210.1:0-4160 GCA_049451755.1 Bdellovibrionota bacterium | reverse complement strand
ACGAGCTGCTTCATCTGCATGTCCCGATGAGACGAGAAATATCGAAAACTTCCGCGGTCCCGATGGGAAAAAGTCCCAGTGGGAGAAACCGCACCGATAGGAGAAAACGGAACCATACTATGAACTATGAACAATTTCTTACGAACGAGGCTTTAAAAACAGCCCTAAACGGCAAAACAGCAACACCACTTGAAGTAAGGATGGTGGAAGAGCTAAAAACTGGAGAAAATATAATTATCGAGGCCACTCGAGATGATATTGGAACAGCAGCTGGAATTATTCTCACCCTTGCAGATAAGTCAGCTCCAGATGCACGCGTGCTTGTGATCACTCCGAGTGCCAATGACATTCCACAAATTTTAACGAAATGTGAGTATCTTCCGATAGAACTCGAGGTCAGCGAGGCAGACGGCTTCAACGGAGATGGTGCCCTCGTCGTAAAAGACGGAGCTCCCGTAATCCTCGCTAGTTTTGAAAATGCCGCCTCACGAGATCTCAAAGCGCTCAATGTGACTACAGTGCTCTTTCTCGGCTTCTCCTCTAGCGCACGAATCCCCGGGAGTGAAGCATTCGAGAACTTCCTTGAAACTGTAAAAGAACTTCAAGTCTGTTTTAGTGCTGAAGCGATACCATTGACATTAAATGCAGCTATCAATCGGCAAATACGAGACAAAGGTTGTAAAGTCATCAACCTTGAGAAGGAGCAAGAGGTGCAACTCTCTCACGAGTACTACGACATCGGACACGATTTACTCGCAAAGCCAGAGGCACTGGCGACACTTCTTGAAACAGAAGAGAAGATACGGGCGATCGTATTCTGCAACTCACCCTCTGATACAGACCTCTTAGAGGTGATCTTGAAGAAAAAGGGACTGAAGGCAAAAAAACTGATCGGGAATATCCCTGATAGAGCCATACACTCCACAATGGATGCTGTGAGAGAGGGAGAGATCAATATCCTCATTCTGACTGACATCTCCGGACGAGCTTTCCCGGTCGAAGAATTCGATATGATTGTTCACTATGCCACTCCGGAAGATCCTGAGATCTACCTTCACCGGCTAGGGCAACCCGATGCATCGAGTCGCCTCAAGCGGGTGGTGAGCCTGATCGGTTCGATGGATCTTGGGAATTTTCACTTTCTGAAGAAGGTTGTTGAGTTTGAATTCTCACAGAAGTCCCTTCCAAGCGCTGAAGACATCGCCCGAGCCCGATTCTCACGATTCGAGCAAGAGGCCACGGCCTTCACTACAGAAGATGCAGAAATCATAGAGTATGCAGACCTCATCGAGAAAAGTAGCGAGCAACGGGCATTCACCCTTTACTTACTCCACCAACTACTCCGGAAGATGCCCGAACTTGAAAGTCGTGCATCTGGAAAGGGAGGAAGAGGAAATAGACGATCACGTGATGAAGAGCGAGAGGACCGTCGCCGCGGAAGAGACAGTGAGGAACGCTATGAGCGAGATGGCGAGGAGGAAAACAACCGAAGAGAGCGAGAGGAGAGACCAAGACCTAAGCCAACCCGCAAGGACATTCGTTTCTACGTGGGTATCGGAACCGATAGTGGTCTTACAGAGGACGGCTTTCTCGCTTTACTCAAAGAGACCATGGGCGAGAGCGCTCCGGAGTTAAAGCGCTCATGCTTGCGAGGAAAATACTCCTTTTTTGATTTCGAACAGAAATCAGCCGATGAGTTCTTTGAGGCGATGAAAGATATCGAATATCAAGGGGCCCAACTGGATGTGCAGAAAGCTGCTATCCTTTCCGTACCACTTGATGAAGAGGACGCGGAGGACGAACTCGCAGTACGATCACAAGAAGAAGATGCGGCGGAAGAGAGTGAGACCGAAGTCGCACACGAAGTTGCCGCTGAGATGTAAAGATTATTTTTTATTTCTTAAGTCCTGATAGGTAGCTTCAGAGATATAGAAAAGGTGGGCACTTCTTAACAGAGGAGCCCACCTTTTTTGATATCAAGACTCTCGCGGAAGAACCCCTGTAGCTGCAACATACAGAACCCAGTGAGAACTTTTTATATCAACAAGGATAGTTCAAACAACTTCTATCGAGGAATATACAGGGGCTGTCCAATTCGAAGGATAGACGAGCTGAGCTTATTACGCGATCGAATAACCCCCTGCGAGACACCGAATCGACGACTAACGGCCCAAAGAGAATCTCCACGCTGCACCCGGTACATCACCTCTTCCCCTCGTCCACCGACCGCGCCTGCTGGGAGGGCCAACTTCTGTCCGACATAAATACTTGAAGAACGAAGATTATTCGCTCGCTTGAGACTATCGACTGTTGTTCGATGACTTCTTGCAATCGAAAACAATGTGTCGCCCGAACGAACAGCATACGTGTGAGAACCAGATGTGACAGCGCTCGTAACACTCTCTCCTTTCGCACGACTCACCACCAATCGCTGCCCGATGCGAACGAGATCAGAAGAAAGCCCATTCAAGCTCATCAACTCTTCAACAGAGGAATTGAAGCGAAGTGCAATCTTTCCAAGGGTATCTCCCCGTCCTACTTGATAGGTCTGACCACTCACATACGTATCTTTCGGAAGACGAAGAGTTGCGAGGTTGTGCTGAAATTGGATTGGTACATTAAGAGTATAGCCCGCTGGAATGGAATATTTCCCCTTCCAGACGTTACTGTGAAGAGCATAATTCACCTCTTGGAGCGATTCCTGGGCGATTCCTAACCGCTGTGTCAGCTCTGAGGCTGAAATGGTACGGGTGAGTTTCCTGCGATACAACTCTTGAGGCCTCTGGATATTTACACCCGGAAAGTAGTGGTGTGGGTTCTCATAGATCTCAAGCGCAGCGAGGAACTCAGGATAGAAGTTCTGCGAAGCGAACCCGAAGGGCTGGTCATCAATGCGTCCAACGATAGAAGAGATATTCTTCGTCCCAAGCTTTGTCACCTTCCTTAAAACTCCATGAACGCCATGGTTGTAAGAAGTGAGTGCCAGTGGCCATGTACCAAGCTTCTGGTATGCGTCACTTAGGTACCGTGCTGCTGCTTTGGTTGCAGCAGTCACATCTCGTCGTTCATCGACAACGCGCGAGACTTGCAAATCGTACGTCCGACCAGTTGCTGGCATGAACTGCCAGATTCCAG
This sequence comes from Bdellovibrionota bacterium, assembly GCA_049451755.1. GTDB lineage: Bacteria > Bdellovibrionota_C > UBA2361 > UBA2361 > RFPC01 > RFPC01. Next base: position 1,025 of record JBMTVV010000210.1, on the reverse strand, counting down.
CAGCACCGACTGAACTGTACGCCTTGTAATCAAAGGAGGACTCTACAAAGGGAAGTCGGGTGAGCTCAACAGGAAGTCCATACTCAAGAACAAATATTCTCTCAAGAATATGCATGTATCGACCCGATCGCTCGACGGCTTCACGATACCGCTCTCTGATACCTCTCTGAGAGCGAATCCAATCATTCTTAAGAAGATCCGTATACTTCTTTGTTCCCGGACCCAGAATCTGCATCTGTTTTTCTACGTGCGCCTCGAATCGACTTCTCGGGGGTTTTCCTTGTGAGAGCAATTTTACAGCACTGCGAATTTCCTTGAAGAGCTCCTCCTCCTTCGCCTTACGGTAACGAGCAAGCTGTTTCTCTGACCACTTCTCTCCCTTGTCCTGAAAATCAAGGACATCGAAGACAATTTCTGGCTGCATTCGGTGATGAATGACGGCTTGATGCTTTCCATACCGGCTAAAGATATCGATCCAGAACTGCACCCGTCCCCTCATTGCCTCAGGAATCTGAAATTCAGCAGCTCTTGTTCTGGGAAGAGCCAAACTGCCTGAAGGATCACCGTTCGTTGATGGATACTGAGCCGATACCTGGTAGGGGAGATAGAGCCAGAAGCAAAAAGCCCAAAAGACACAGACTGAGGTGCATCTCTTCAAGACCTGTCGTCTCGTACCTTCATTTGCCGTGATGACTTGCACCCTTCGTACTCTCCTACCCATCTCTTCAAAGTGTACCCTCTTTGGTGCGGTACGAAAACGTGTTATCGAAATGAGAGCTCCAATTCAATTCGATTTTTCCATCTCATTCTGATGCAGCTACTTCGTATCAGATGCTTCGGAAATATGGAACAGGAATATCTGTAAGGAACGAGCAACCTGTAGACCTATCGTTCCTAAAAGTTTGAGTCCCTTAGTGCTTGAATGATGCGCTTTTCAAGTTTCGTTGCGGCATCACGTGAGCGCACCTTATTTTGAATAATGACGAAGCCAAGTTCTCTCCCCCGAGCATTTTGCAGAGATCCGG
>JBMTVV010000209.1:0-4170 GCA_049451755.1 Bdellovibrionota bacterium | reverse complement strand
CAAGACCTGCAATTAGGTTTTGATACCCTCCTCGAACGGTTTGTTATTCGATAAGTGGAGCCAGTGAATGATATAGATAGGATATCATCCTCACTACCAATAATTGCTATCAAGAATCGCGACGTCTCCCGATGTTCAGGCCAAAAGAAATACCGTATGCTTACATTTATAAGAGGAGAACATCAGTGAATTCGTCGTGGCCTGATCTCGTATCATCAAAAACCTTCTGTGGGATCGTCCTCCTCGTACTCACCCTCACAGTGATTGCCACAAGCGTACTCGTACCATCAGGCTCACCCCTGTTTGAAGGAGACTTTGTCCCATTCTATGCCGCAGCGACTCTTCTAAAAAATCCAACAACGGCTTCGTTACTCTACGATATCGACACACTCTCAGAGGTTCAAAAGCAGCTCTGGCCTCACATGGAAGGGGTATACCTTGTAGGATATCCTCCGTATACCATTGCGCTCTTCATTCCTCTTACTCTCTTTGCGCCCACTGTTGCTAAAGCTCTTTTTGTCCTCATTTCAGTGGTAGCAGTCATCATAAGTGCTCTGCTCCTTGTTCGCATATTCGCGCCAACACGAGATATCAAGCTTCAGACAGTCGTTATACTCTTCTGCTTTGCCCCACTTTTTCATAGTGTATTCGGTGGCCAAAACTCAGCGCTCAGCCTCCTTCTTTTTACCATCACCATATACCTCTTTATCAAAAATACCCGTGGCGGAGATCTTCTAGCTGGCGGTACCCTTGGTCTTTGGCTATTTAAGCCACACTTTGCTCTCGTGCTCATCCTTGGCTTTCTTGCTGCAAAGAGATTCTCCATTCTCCCTACCCTGACCCTAATGACGCTCTCTTACTACGGCTTAGCTACTTACTACCTAGGAGTAAACTGGCCTCTTCTCTGGCTAGAGGGCCTAAAGGAGTTCGTTCCGAATGACTTCAGTAACAATTCACACCAAATGATGAGCCTTCTTGGAGTTGCAAAGGCTTTGATACTCCGATTGCAGATTAACGAAAGCATCAGTACCATCTTCAGCGGTCTTGCATTAGTAGGATCAGTATCCCTACTCGTCCTCTCACTCCGTACCATGTATCTCGCGCCGCATAAAACGGTAATATACCAAGCTCATGCTCTCGCACTCCTTGGTAACATCGCAATTCTTACCTCACCACACACGCTCTATTACGATAGCGTTCTATTACTACCGAGCGCCTTCCTCTGGATTCGGGGGGTAGCTCAGCACAAGCGCCCTCTCACAATTATTACCCTTCTTCTCTTTAGTGCACCGCTCGTTGCACTTAAAAGCTCTCTCCCATTCTCGCCGCTCATCTTCTTGTCTACATTTTTGGCTTTTACAACACTCAAAAAGCTCAGCGATGAGACCGAAAAGAGAGATGCAGGAGCATCAGAATTTCAGTAGGATTACGAAGTATAATGAACACTGAATGAAATCCCTGGATATCATGCTCACAAATTAAGGATCATGAAAATTCTCTATCGTTTCCTCCTCGTAACCGCTTCTCTCTTAGTATGTATCCTTATCGCAGAGAAAAGGTATTTAGAGTCCGTTCAGATGGGAATCATGGATTTCACACAATACTATAGTGCTGCAGAGCTCTGGTGGAACGGTTCAAATCCCTATGAACCAACGTCACTCTTTGAGGTAGAGCAAGAAGTCAATCCGTCACTTACAGAGGTTATCCGGATGTGGAATCCTCCCCTCATATTTCCGCTGATTGCGCTCTTCCCACTGCTGCCGTTTTATTATGCTGCGACACTCTGGTTTGTGCTCTCAATCGTCATATTTCTTATCGCAACAGATTTAACGCTGCGTTGGCACCCTCATGAAACAGACCTTGTAACACCCCAATTACGAATTGCAGGTCTGCTTGTCTTTACGTTCTTGCCGCTCTATACCTGCCTCCAGTTCGGGCAGATTTCTCCGCTCTTTCTTTGCGGAATCATCCTCTACTTAAGGCATCTTCGTTTCCCTAGTAGGAAATACTCAGCAGTAATAGCAGGTCTCGGCCTGACGCTCACGGTTATAAAGCCTCATCTTTTTTTATTCCTCTACCTCTTTGAAGGATTTCGTAGCCTACGGACTCAGAACTGGCGCGTCCTTCAAGTATTCATCCTGTCTGTGACAATGCTCTCTGTAATCTCAACACTCATACTTCCTGATGTGTGGCTCTACTACTGGCAAGCGCTCCAAGAACCACCGATCTATTTTCACAGCGCTAGCCTCGGTAGCTGGCTACAGTATTTTATGGGATCCCAAAGCTCTTTCCTTCAAATGATACCTATGCTCATAGGTCTCTGCGCGGGCTTTGTCTGGCTCTTCAAGCTAGACAGCAAACAGCTAAATGCATATGAATGTGCTTTACTATCGCTCACATACAGCCTCGCGTTAGCACCGTATGGATGGTCATTTGATTTCTGTGTACTGCTACCACCATATCTTTGGGTCGTGCTTACAGGATTTTACAGGAATAGCGCTCAGCACAGAGCGCTTGCCAGCATTCTCATCCTCACAAATATCGGGGGACTTATCATTATCCGAGAGCTTCAATACTATTTGTGGTATCCATGGCTAACGCTTTTAGTATTCTGGTGGTGTTTACAAAGGCGTTACAGTAAAACTGGGGATAGTAGGGAGATACACACCACCTTCGGCACATAACATTCTGAAATATTTCGAGAACCAGAAACTCTCAAGGACCAATACCAAAGGAAAGAGATATCCAGTCCAGCGACGCTGATTGGTTCCTTGTATGTACCATGCTCTAATAACAGTACAAAAATTGCCTAACCCCAGATGACACGATATTCTTACTCAGTTAGGGAAGTATATTGATGAGCTTAGAACCCTCCTCTAAAAACAGTCCAGATAGTACAAGACTTACATTCCGTCTAAGCACACCCGCAGCGGTCGTATCTCGTGTTCCTACCTATGGCCCTCTTTCTATAATCCTAGATAAAGACGGGACCCTCGATCCCAAGGTAACAAAACGTGATGAAGCTAGAGTAGCACCTCAGGTCGTTGAGCAAATAGAACGACTTATCGCCTTAGAGGATGTAGATGTTGCGCTCATTAGTGGACGCAGTGTTCAAGAACTTCGCAACCTTGTTGGGCAGCTGCCTATCAAGTACTACGGTCTTCACGGAGCTGAAGGCGGACGGGGAGATGAGAGCACATTGTTCCTCTCACCTGATAAAGACACCCACCAAAAAGTCGCGCTCTTCTCTCATCAATTTCGCATCGGGCTTCGTGAATCCAAGAATTGGTCAGAAGAGCAAGAACTTTCCATCTGTGAGGAGAAGGACGGCAAGGGTTTTGCGGCTCACTGGAGAGCCTATCCAGATTTAGAATCCGATATTCAAAATCTTTTTACTGACGTGTGGCAAGCCTTTCCTCACAGAGAAGACTTTCATATTCAAAACGGAGATTGCGTTATTGAATTAAAGCTTCCTTCCTCGAAGGGTGACGCACTCTCACACTATCTGAAAGAAAGAGATCGTGGTTCTTGGGAGTCAGGACATATCCTTGTAATAGGTGACGATGAGACCGACATCTCTATGATGAAGATTGCGCAGAGCTCAATGTTCACCTCCACATCGGTAATCGTCGAGAACTTACATATTACCGTGCCCGACGCTCTGTACGTAAGCTCTCCGACAGAGGTTTTCGAAATACTTACCGGCATAGCTGATAAGCGCGCACCTTGAACATCGCACTAAATCTCGCAACGAGCCTCACATCTCCACCCTAAGAGAAAATAGAAACTGTGAAAGGATAGACACCGAATCTCCTTACGAGTCACTTCTCAGTGTAAGAAACCGTGTTCCTTCTTTTCGACGTACAAGCAACAGTACCACCTTATCCTTACCGATTTTCTCCAAGACCTTGGCATAGTCTGAAGGATTCGACACTGGCCGACGATTCAGCTCTAAAAGGATATCACCTCTCAACAGTCCGGCCTTCTCTCCCGAGGAGTTTGGCGCCACCTGTGTGATAACGACACCCTCAAGCTCTTCTTGTCCCATTTGCCTAGAGTACCGGGGAGTGAGCTCCTCGATAATGAGGCCGAGTCTGTCAGGAGTCAGCTCTTCGGTCTCGACCTTCTGCGAGTCCGTTGCCTCTTTTAGCTCTCCCACAGTCGGCTTTA
>JBMTVV010000208.1:0-4177 GCA_049451755.1 Bdellovibrionota bacterium | reverse complement strand
TTCACTTCTCTCCTCTCAAAAACACACTGGCAGTAAGCCACTCTCAATTCGATTGAAATCCTTTCAGGAACCAGTCGAGCAGAAACAGATTGTCCGAGATACTCCTCAGGAGAAACTGGTACCTGAGAAAGAGCAGCCGCCAGTGCCGACACCAGAGCCAGAGAGAGAAGTTCAAGAAGTTGAGAATCTCCAGCAGGAAGAGGGGGTGCGTGCGACGGTTCAATATGAGTTGTTGCTTGATGAAGCAGTTGGGGAGCCAACCGATGATTACCGTGCTCTCGTTGTTAGTTTAATTGCGAGCAAGAAGAGATATCCAGCACGTGCTCAACGTCTTGGTATTGAGGGGCGAGTTGTTGTCACGGTAAAGATTTCAGGCACTGGGAAGCTTCTTCACACGGAGATTCAAGAGAATGCTGAATACTCTTTTTTTGATAGAGAAGTGCTCCGTATGATTCAGGCGGCAGCACCATTCCCAAAGCCACCTACGAGCATGCAAGGAAGAGATATTTCAGTTCAGATCCCTGTTGAATTCGAGCTCCGTTGAGTTTGAAAGACTCCTTACTGCAGTAGTAAAGGCTTCTCCTCGCTCTGTAAAGTTCTTGTACGCATGGTAGCTAGCAGCAGCCGGCGAGAAGAGGCATGTAGAGCCTTTGGGAGTTATGAGCATCGCCGTCTGAGCCGCTTCGTCGACGCTCTCTACGAGATAGAGTGAGTCTTTCGGGTATCCAGATTCTTGCAGGAGTCGGTAGAGGGTTCTCCCCGTATCTGGCATGCAGATCACTTTCATTGATGACGTGATGTGAAGGAAGTCGACTAGTCCTTTGAGTGAAACATTTCGCTCCATACCACCGATGATAACAGTAGCAACATTACTCAGTGATTGCAGGGCAGACATGGTAGCCTCTGGAATCGTTGAAGCCGAGTCATTCACAAATTGTATACCTGCGAAGGTGCCGATCTCTTCTGTTCGAAAAGGAAGTCCCTGGAATGAGTTGAGGCCAGCTTGCATCTCCTTTTGTGATACTCCGAGGTGGCGTGCAATCGTTACAGCAAAGAGCGCGTTCGTTCGTTGATGTTGAGATTGTAAGTGGCGAGGTAGTTCAAAGTCGCACAAGAGATCATAGTTACTCCCAACCCAGACGATGTCACGCAGGTTTGTGCATGAAGATAGGCGCAACTTTAAAGAATTGTGAACGAAAGCGCATGATGGATTGAGTCCCTGGGCAAGAATATTGAGTTTTGCTGCTTCATAGTCATCGAAAGAATCGTAGTACTCTAAATGCTCTGGATAGATATTGAGTAATACGGACAGCGAGGGGGTATGACGAATATATTGCAGTTGATGACTTGAGAGTTCGAGCACTACAGGACGCTCTAGAGAGCACTCATCAATCCGATCAAATACAGGAATGCCAATATTCCCCATAAGTAAGGGATTCAGATTCCCGTGGGTAAGTAATGAAGCGAGCAGTGAGCTCGTCGTAGTCTTTCCCTTTGTTCCGGTAATTCCAATCGTTGTTCCCGGAAAATATTTTAGAAAGAGTTCTACCTGACTGGTGATTTGAGAACCAAGTGTACTCCAGTGTGCTTTCGAGAGGGGCACACCTGGTGATCGCATAATGAGATCGTATTGAGGAAGTGCTTCAAGATAGTTACTCCCTGAATACACCGTATCTCCATGAAGAGGTGAGAGATCTTCTCGAGCATCGGCAATGGCTAGCTCTGAGTGCGTTTGAAGTTTCTCAAGAAGCCTACACGTGCTCTGGCCCTCGCTCCCGTAGCCGAGAACAAGGATCCGTTTTCCAGAGAACTCACGTGCAAGTTGTTCTGATATCATATATTCGTAATCCGTTCTTGTAGTATGTGCTCGAAGGAAGGCGGTAAGAAATGTTCTGAATTCCAATCACTGAGAAGCCTCTCGAGTTGAATATGTGAGGAGAGTCTTTCTCGGAGTTCCGCCAGGAGTTTGGGCGGGTTGTTATGGCTGAGGAGTTGTTGTGCACATGCGGTTGACTCTTCTCTTGTGCCCACACATTCAAAGGGCTTTACTCGATCTGGTAAGCAGAGGTCTAGTAGGAGATCTTGAAGATCCAGATTCTCAAGAGGATTGTGCTCAAAGATAGAGTCAAGCGATGTGAACGGCGCGAGAATAAGTGCAGTGAAGAGACACTTTGGACACCGCTCACACCACCGATCTTCATAACACCCGACATTACAGCTTCGAAAGATAGGGAAGTATTGTTCGTGCATTGCAAAGAAACGAGCAATTTGAACTTCATGCAGTGGACGTAAGAAGCTAAAGTACTCGAGGTCATGCGATAAGAAGCTTCTCACGTAGGCACGGAAGCGGCTTTCAAAGTCAATCGACTTTGAATATTGATGGTTTACCTCTTCTCCCGCAATGTTTCCTTCCGAAGCACTCCCCTCATTCGAAAGAACGATGTAACGATTTCCGTTCAATGCAGCACCAACGAGTGTCGTAAAGGCAAGTAGTGCTGAAAAAGGGGTATGACCGTTGAGAAATCCCTCGCTATTGAGCTTAAGGAGTTGAGGGTCAAGAGAGCGAGAGACTTCTAGTATTTGTGCTTTGTGATAGCCAGCAATCTCTGCCGAGCGGGTGCATGCGGGTCTTGGGTTCAGGAGGAATACTGTATTTTCCTCTTTAAGATTCGAAAGCGCTTCAAGAGTAACGATGGAGTCTTTCCCTCCACCGATAGGAATAAGATTGCCCGTGAGTTCGGGAAGCGTCGTTAAATCGCTCGGCGTCTCACTTGAGCCATGAAATTGCACGAAGTCGTCTTCACAAGTAGTGATGTTGTTTCTGTAGCGAAACTCGCTGAGTCCGTTATAAAAGAGATGCTGCCAGAAGGGGAGTTCTTCATGAGCGATTCCGAGTGCATGGAGGTGGAAGTTCGGTGAGCACGTGAGCTTCCAGTAGCTCAGCGCTTCAATCAGCCCAAGACGTGCTACAAATGGGGTAAGCTCTTCCAGAGAAGCTCCGCTTCGTCCACGGGGGAATCGGTAGGTACTACTGAAGTCCTGCAACCCCTCAATCCCGAACGAGTACTGAACGGCATCGGAATCACGGCCTGAAACGATCTCGAATCCTCGATATGAGAAATGTGGAAAGTCATTTCGGAGTGTGTTGTAGCTTTTCGTAGACATGATGTGAACACTCTAGCAGAGCTCATAGAGTAAAGTCAGCAGTGAGGTGAGTATCTTTCCTGTGGCTTCAGAGCATTCAATGTCTATGAGCGCTCCGGTTTCTTCCACCACTCTGACCATATTTGTGAGTAGGTTACAGCAAGATGATGTGCTGTTACACGTAGCCACCCGTCCCTTGCGTATTTCCGAGCGCTTGTTTCGATGACTCCTCCAGAGGCGACGATCGGAATTCCGGCCCTCTTTGCCGTCCAGACGAAGAGGTGATCTTCCCCAATAGAAGCTCCTTCATCATAGCCTTTAAGAACTCGAAAGGTCTCTCTTGAGATTGCAAGCCCTTGATCTCCGAAGGGAAGACCGAGCAGGTGAGAACGGAGCCATGCCCCGAACTGATTGAGGAAAACAAGAGTCGGGCCATCTCCTCGAAAACAGAGATCGCAATAGTAGAGCGCCTCTGGTTTAGCGGTTATCGAAGTCACCATCCTCGAAATACTCTCTTCAGAGATACGTGAGTCGGCATGAATGAACCATAAGAAATCTCCAGATGCGTGGGAGGCACCAATGTTGAGTTGCGCTGCTCGTCCTGGTGTCTTTGTTGAGTGAAGGAATCGTACCTTTGGATGCCAATTAGCTTCAGAGGGTAAGGTATTTGATAGTGTCGTTGATGATAGAATGACTTCAGTGATGTGTGGATTCGATACAAGGGACTCAACAAGAGAATGATAGTCAGATTCGACTGGGCTGAGGGGAATGACGACAGAGATTGAGTGCATAGAAGCTCCGGACTTACTTCTGAGCAGCCGCATCAGCGATTCTTTTGGCCTTCCAGTACGCCTTCACATTTTGATTGTGTTCGCTCAGTTTTTTTGCAAATCGATGTTTTGAGAAATCATCAGCATCAACGACATAGTACAGGTATCCGTGCCCAGAGGGGGACACTACGGCCGCTAATGAGGGTAATCCAGGTGAGCAGATCGGGGTAGGTGGTAGACCAGGATGAATACGAGTATTGTAG
>JBMTVV010000207.1:0-4192 GCA_049451755.1 Bdellovibrionota bacterium | reverse complement strand
CTTTGTCTGTAACTCTAAGCAGCTAGTAGCCGGTCGTATGCACGCTGAACACTCTTTGCGTCACTGCGTTGATTCGGAAGACACTCCCCTACTTCTGTAATGAGACTCCAACGTACTTCCCCACCCTCATTTTTCTTATCCCGCATGAGGAGCTCTTCAATGGCAGCAAACTCATAGTGTTCCGGTAAGGAGACTGGCAATCCAACTGCAATAAGAGCCTCTCTCACCTCCTCACACACCCCGCTCGCAAGCAGTCCAAGCTCATCGGCGAGATACACTTCACCGAGCATACCGAGCGATATGGCTTCTCCGTGAAGCAATGGAGACTCTCCTTGATGAGAAAGCGCCTCAAAGGCATGACCAAAGGTATGCCCAAAGTTTAAGATCTTACGAACGCCTCCTTCCGTTTCATCTTGGACAACGGTATCTCGTTTAATCTCACACGACCTTGCAATAATCTCTTCAAGACGCTCTTCTTGGCGCTCACCCTGCGAGAAATATGCAACGGCACGTGCAAAATACTCACGATCTCGAATGAGTCCGTGTTTAAGAATTTCAGCTATCCCAGACCGGAACTCTCGCTCGGGAAGCGTCTTTAAAAAACAGCTATCAATGAATACCTTCTTTGGCTGGGTAAACGTCCCAACGATATTTTTGGTGCCAAGGAGATTCACCCCCGTTTTACCTCCAACACTCGCATCGACCTGCGCTAATAAGGTGGTCGGCACATTCCAGAAATCAACTCCGCGCATGAATGTACTCGCGACAAATCCACCGAGGTCAGTCAGCATTCCTCCGCCAATATTGATAACGAGTGAATGGCGGTCAGCACTATGATTGAGGAGAAACTCCCACCCACGAGTAGCAGACGAGACACTCTTTGCCGTCTCACCAGAGGGAAAAACAAACCGGGGCGCCGTGGCCAGCCTCCCCGAAAGCTCATCTATCCACAGTTGCTCAACGGTAGTTTCAGTGAAGATAAAGACCTTCTCATACCGCTCTTTGTCAACAAGCACTTCAAGGCGAGAAAGCCCTTCTGACCCGATCTCAATGAGGTACTCTTCTTTGCCAGGTATCTGTACCGGTACTGTTTGCATGACTCTTTACTCCCCGTCCGCGGTTCTTCACACCGTTATCGCTTAACTGGTTCAAAATGAACAGAAAAAGGAACGAGTCCTTCAAGGAAAATGAGTGCTTCGATTTCAATGCACTGGCCTGCTCAACGATCCCCGTTCCGAAGCCTCCCAACTCCGCCTCAGGGTAAGAATCTTAGGGGTGGGGAAGATATGTGGCGATCATTGAATTCCCGCCCTCAGAGGGAGTACAATGGTCGTCTGGCTTCAGGTCCTCCACTTTTGGAACATACGGTTGATACCCAAAGCCACGAACAACTCAGTGACGTGGCCTTGCACTTCACTATTTCGTAGGACACGTGGCGATATGCGAATTGGAATTGTTCCCTCTGTAAAAACAAGTCACACGATTCGTCGACTCACCGATGTGGGGAAGGCTCGTGGTCACGATGTGCGGATTATTCATCCGGGCACCGTCTCAATTCTGTTACAGAGTGAGAAGTCAGACCTCTTTGTAAAGAATACTCGACCAAGACAAATCGATGCCATCATTCCGAGACTAGAATCAGGAGCAAGCCAACTCATGCTCGCTGTGGTTCGGCAGTTTGAACAACTCGGCACGTTCTCAATCAATACCTCCTCCGCCATTACAGTCGCTCACGACAAGTTACGAACAGGACAAGTGCTTGCTCGAAACATGCTCCCGATTCCTGACTCTTCATGGGTTCTTCATCAATCCGAAGTCCCGAAGGCAATCGAGAAGCTCGGAGGGGCTCCCATTGTGATTAAGACTATTAGTGGTAGCCAGGGAAAAGGGGTACTCCTTGCCGAGTCGGATAAAGTTGCCAAAGCGATGATTGAGGCGCTTCAGATTGCAGGACATGCAGTGATTCTCCAAAAATTCATTAAGGAAAGCGCTGGGCAAGATATCCGTGCGTTTGTTGTTGGTGATCAAGTGGTTGCTTCCATGCGGAGGATTGCAGCAGGAGACGACTTTCGCAGCAACCTTCATAAGGGGGGAACGGCTGAGGCGGTTGAGCTCGATGAACACACAAAAAATGTGGCAGTGCGTGCGGCACATGCCGTAGGTCTCCGTGTAGCTGGAGTCGACCTCATTGAGAGCAATGACGGTCCTCTTGTTATTGAAGTCAATGCGTCACCGGGGCTACAGGGGATAGAGGCTGCAACCGGAATTGACGTGGCAAGTGCAATCTATAGCCACCTTGAAGAAGAGATAAACTTTCCTGACTTTGACTTTAAAGAACAGATGTCTCTTGGTCGCGGCTACTCAGTGCTACAGATCTCGATCAACGAGGCATCTCCTTACAGAGACAGGACGCTCGCAGAGATTCAATTTGAAGATAAAGGAATACAGCTCCTCCGTATCGCACGAGGCAAGCTCACGATTCCATTCCCGCACGATGAAGAAGTTCTTCGCCTCGGCGATATCCTTCTTTTGTTCGGAAAACGGCTTGACCTCATGACGCTTCGCCAAGAAACGCCAGCACAGATAACAGGAACCTAACTACTATTGTTTTTTGCGCCCCTGGCTTTTTGAACCCTTATTGTTAAGCCCCTGAAAGGCTGCAAAGGAAAGAAGGTAGGTGAGTACATTTGAGCGGTTTAGCATCCAGTCTGGGAGGTAGGTTGGGCCAATCAGCTCCCCTGATTCGAGGAGTGGTACGAGTTCAGGAATATGTTGAAGGTCGACTCGACCACTGAATAACATATCGATAGATGAGTAGCGTTCCGTCTCAAGCGCCTCAAGGAGAAAACTTCGTACCTCTAATAATCCACGGATATAGACGAGATCTTTTGTAAAGACGACCCCTTCGCTACCGTTTCCACCCCGAAAGATTCGCTGGGTGGAAAAATAGCTCTCCTCCTCTGACTGCCGCTGTGAACGAAAATACCGAAAGACCTCGACAAAACTCGCTCCCGTAAGCGCCATATCAATAGCAACTACTCGGGCACTTAATCGGGCAATCCGTCCGATATCAATTGAGTTCGTGACGAACTCTGAAAACACAGCTAATCCCTCCTGGGTGAGAGTCGTATAGGGACTAGAAATTCCAAACGTCTGGTACGGCTGTGCTCTCCCGTTTAAGAGGGTCAACGTATGTACGAAGAGTTCATGATTGAGTAACTGGAGAACGTCGTGTGGGGCAAAACAGGTTGACTCCCGAATTCGAACCCCCAGCGCATTCGCAACGGCCTTGGCAGAGATTTCATCGGTGAGAGCAACTGACAACTCTTCTTTGGGAAAGACTCTCGCAATCTCCTTTTGGATTTCACCCGCGACACTCGAGCCGAGTATACATACAGCCTCTGGAGGAACGAGATTCTCCTCATGGAAGTTTCGGAATGCTCTTAGAAAACGCTTTGCGAGCTTTACCGTCTCTGTGGCTTTGGAGTCATCCTCGGCTCGAGTCGAGCCGTACAGTGCAACGGATAACTCTGTAAAATGTGGAGATCCTTTTGCTTCAAGCATAGAGAGAGCATCTTGAAATGACTGCGCCACTGCAGAGAGGAACTTCGGAATGGGATGATCTGCTTTTAGCTCTGCTTGGATGTCAGCAAGTTCTTCACGCTCTCTGCTACACGTAAGTGGCACCACATCAAAGGAGGGAAGTGTGGTATTTTTCTTGGATAATTCGTGGAAGAATTCATGACGGACACTTTCCGGCCACCGGAGCTGCCCTAAGATATCGAGCTTTTTTCCAAGGTGAAAGAGTCGGCTATCGGCAGCTTGCCACCGCTTTCTATACTCATTCTCTCCCTTTGCTCGTGCCACGAATCAGCTCTCCGTAGGGATTGCCACTTTTCCCTCTCCTTTTACTGTACTGGGAAAAACGATTCTCCGCGAGCTGTCCTATGCGAGAAAAGATGTAAATCTCTTACGGCTTTTTCAAGGTTACGGAAGTAACTCGTCGGCTCTCCTGCAATTCAATCTGGTCTCAGCTGTTCGAAAGTAGTCTCTCGCAGTAAAGCTCTAGCCAGTGCTGTCACCGAATCTACGATGGGAAGCTCCTCAAAGGACTTCTCACCTAGTGCGAATCGAAGCTCTGTGCAACCTAAGATTATTGCTTGAGCACCTATCTCTTTCAGGTACAAAATAG
>JBMTVV010000206.1:0-4212 GCA_049451755.1 Bdellovibrionota bacterium | reverse complement strand
GTAAACTCCTTGTCTTCCCAAGCAATGATTCGCAAGAGTGTAGACTTTCCCGCTCCGTTTAAACCAAGCACCCCGATCTTTGCCCCGTAATAAAACGAGAGATTGATATTGTCGAGTATCGTTTTGTCTGGCTTATAGACCTTTGAGACTTTAGAAAGCTGAAATACGTATTTCTGATTCATAACTTAATTTTTTAAGAATAATGTACGCGGACTTTTCACCTAGAGAATAGCAGAAATGGCCCTCCTCGCCAGTCTTCACAACGATAAAAGTGCGGGCCAATCGGTCAAATGCGAAAAGTACTACGACACCTACAGAAACAGGGCAGCGTGGCGGGAGTGATTACTCGCTTTCTATAGCCTGTAGGAGATACCGACCATAGTCAGTCTTTTCAAGTGGTATTGCCAGCGTCCGTAGCTGGTCTGCATCGATGTACCCCTTCCGGTAAGCGATCTCCTCGACCGACCCGACGAGTAGCCCCTGTCGCTCTTCAATCGCTTGTACAAAAAGAGACGCCTGTAAGAGACTCTGATGGGTGCCAGTGTCCAACCAAGCTACGCCTCGACCAATTTTCTCAACATGCAGCTGTCCCTGCTCGAGGTATCGTTTATTGAGATCTGTAATCTCTAATTCTCCTCTCGGTGAGGGTTGCAGTGACTTTGCAAACTCAACGACCTGTTCATCGTAGAAGTACATACCGGTTACTGCATAATGCGACTTTGGATTCATCGGCTTTTCAACGAGGCTCTTAGGCCTCCCCTCCCGATCGAACTCTACTATTCCGTACCGCTCAGGATCTTTCACTTGATAACCAAACACGGTGGCCCCATCCGCACGTCCAGCGGCATTTTCGAAAAGTCGTGGAAGGTCATGTCCAAAGAAAATATTGTCTCCAAGTGCAAGCGCCGCACCCGAGCCATCCAAGAACTCTTCACCGATGAGGAATGCCTGAGCTAACCCTTCCGGTTTCGGCTGTACCGCATAAGAAATCTCGATACCAAAATCACTTCCATCACCTAATAGACGTTGGAACGACGACTGATCTTCTGGAGTAGTTATGACGAGAATATCTCGAATCCCTGAAAACATGAGCGAGGACAGAGGATAGTAAATCATCGGTTTATTGTAGATGGGCAGAAGCTGTTTACTAACCCCCCGCGTGGCGGGGAAGAGCCTTGTTCCACTACCACCGGCAAGTATGATTCCCTTCTTCTGCGCTGAGTGTTCCTGATTCATAATCATTATTCCTCTCTCGTAGCACGACATCTCTAGAGACGCGTCCCGTCTTCTATGTTTGCTGGAGCCTCCACATCATTGGTCACTATGGCATTTCCCTCACACACAACATGACCACCGAAAAAAACATCCCCTACTACCTGAAATGACTTCGCCCCCTTGAGGGAAGGGACTCCATGTGCAAACCGCTCCTCAAACTGATCTATATGTCCAAAGTACCGTGAATCGAGCTTGATTGGAAAGGCAAGACTCTCCTCGTCCCCACACAACTCCCACTGTTCATTCAAAGAAAAGAGATCTGAGCGTACCCGTAAGAGATCCTCTGTCGTCTTCACTGGAAGAAATCGACTCCTTGGCACTCGAACAGCTGTGGCTCCCTCAAAAAGCGAAATAGCTGATCCGACGGCGGTTTCCAATTGCATTACTTCCGTCGACTCAGTATCTCTTGGATTGACTCGCTTTTCATTGGTAATCACCGGAAGCGGGAGGATCGCGTCGTGCTCGTTAAGCAACTCTTGTAAGATGTGTAGATCAATCCAGATCGAGTTCGTATTAAAAGCATCGTACTTCTTGAAATCCTGAAAATCTTCTTCATCGACATGAGCCACCTGCGCCTTTTCACGGAGAGTAAGCCTTCCCTCACTCGTCAAGGCGAGATGTCCTCCTTTGCGATCAATCTCCGTTCTCTCTGCCACCTCCATCACAAAGGGAATACCATGATGTGCCATATAACCGAGAATTTCGACACTCATCGTTGCACCCAAGTTATCTGCGTTTGAGACAAAGAGATATCGATATCCACTCGCAACTGCCTGCGCAAGGAGTCCGCTTGATTGTAGTACGGTATAGAGATCGCCATGACCCGGAGGACACCACTCAAGCGATGGATCCGCCGGATAATGCACAGGCAAGAGGGTTTCCTTGACGAGCTTTGGCACCTGATTCTGGAGCAACGACAGAGGAATATGTGACGATGGAAATGATCTCTCAAGAATCTGTAGCGTATCTATTTCAGTTCGAAAACTATTCATACAAAAAAATGGAATCGCTATACCCGTAGCATCTTGAATCGCTTTGATTTGTCGAACCGTTAAATCAAGAAATGAAAGGCCATCACGAACCGGGAGTAAGCTTTTAGCAGCCTCAAGCCCCATGCTTGTTCCTAATCCTCCATTCAGCTTACAGATCATGAGCTTTGGAAGAACATTCAAACCGAACTCAGCGTATTGACCAAGTTCTTTCATCTCTGCAAGCCCGGCTACTGGGCGGATTGCCGTACTCGGTATCGCAGACTTTACTCCTGAGAGAACATGAGAAAGATTTCTCCAGAAAGCTCGCTCTGCTAAGTCATGCTGCTCCATGAGAGCAAATTTCTCTTGAATACTAGTTTTTATCTCTACGATGTCTCTATTTTTCATAACTCGCATCTTAGTCACATGCCTTCTTTCGGCATACAACGAAATTGGAATTCAACGGTAATGGAATACACCGCACCCTGTCTAATCTACACACGATAAACGACATTCCAGGACCCCCAGCTCAGTACTCGGAAAGACTCCATGTGAAGAGACAAGAATAGTCTTTTCCCCCTGGCTCCCCATGGTAACCACCTGAAGGCAGGAGGAAAAGCTCCAAGCTTGGGAAATTACTGATAGAATTATATTTTTTGTTTAAGTCAACTCACCATATCCGCCGATAGTTATACGATAGAGAGATGATTTACGGAGAGGCTCATGTCATCACTATTTCCAAAAGATTCGGATGATATTCAAGAAGACTGGGAAACCGCCAAGCAAGTAGCGGAGCAAATTGGATATTTACCGGGATTCTTTCCACGCGCCGTACGCAGCCTCATCCATGACCACCAGGAAGCCTCAGGGGTTCTCCGTCCCGTTACAAAATATCAAATTGCGCAGCTTCTAAAAATCGAATCATTCCGGGCCATGCTCTATTTTGCCGCCCTGCAGATGCGCAAAGACAAGCTCGAGTCGCAGAAAGCAGTCACTACGGGGAGTCTTATCGATCTCTTTAGCCCAATAGATCTTGCGAGTCTGATTGCAGCATTCGTGTACTATAGACGAACTCGAAAAATACTCTCTCATGCTCAATGGGAGTATATTCGTGATGACTTTCATACGGTTGCGCAAGTAGGATCCACACTTGGAGTTGCAATTCCTGCCCTTGGTATTTCAGCCGGAGTGCTCGTTGGAACGATGCGAGTTGTAGGACTTGCCATACTCGTCCGTGATAATGAACAGGGGTTTAAGGAGTATCGTCGGTACCTCAGAAAAGAAAATTTAAAGTACGATTTCCGAAAGGAACGAGAGTTATTTGAGTGCACGAGTGAACAGATCGCACTCTTTGCACTCTCAAAAATGGGCTTTGGTATCAATATTGGCCAAGCATTTCGTGACGCGTATAGCGACGATCGCAATCTTACATTGATTGAAAATCCGCTCGCGCTCAGGATGGCACTGACGCGTTTCTGGCTCGATCACCTCCTCTTCGGGAATATTGCTCCAATACTCGATATTCCAAAAAAGTTTTATCCAGCGCAAAGTCAAGAGAATCTCTTACTCGACGAGGTTCAAGAAGTGCTCGACGGACGTGTCGGATGGATTAGTCGCGGGCGTGAGGATATCTCAGAAAGTACGACACCTCTTCTCTTCAAGAAGGTAGAAGCATCTGAGGACTTCCCAGAGCAACTGACCGATATTTTCTCTCTCGACCAAATAACAGAGATGGAGGAAGAAGACTTCGATGATCTCATCGATCATCTCGATGAGGAGCAGGAAGCACAGTTTCGCAACGATATTGAGGCTGTCATTGAGTAATCGTAACGCATCACTCTCATTCTAAGCTCTATACTCTCTTTATTCCCAACGCCTCTTGACTCTTACCGTCGCTCAATTCAACGTGTCGGAATGAAGAATACCTCTCCTTGTCCGAATAAAGAGATCTGTGGCTCATGTAGTT
>JBMTVV010000205.1:0-4228 GCA_049451755.1 Bdellovibrionota bacterium | reverse complement strand
TCGGAAGAGTTGCACACCGCCTAGTCCAAAGATTGGAAGTATTGCGATAAAGAAGAGGACAATCCCCATTCCTCCGATCCACTGGGTCATCGAGCGCCAGAGGAGGATACTGCTTGGCGTGGATTCGAGATCTGTCAGAATCGAGGCTCCAGTTCCGGTGAAGCCTGAGGTTGATTCAAAGAGTGCGTCAAGAAAATGTATGCTTGGATCGGAGAGGTAGAAGGGGATAGCTCCAATAATGGCAGTTCCGATCCAGGCAAGGCCCACTAGAGCGATTCCCGTCCGGTGGTTCAGCTCCTTACGATAATTTTTTTGGCTCAAATAGGCTAAGGCACCAAAGAGAGAGCACCCGATCGCACTCATGATCAGGTTGGAGCCTGCAGCTTCTTGGTGCGTCATGCCATAAATACCTGGCACGAGGAGCGTTAACGAGAGGAGTGATAACAGGCCACCCAGTAGTTTAATAATAATCCGAAGATCCATGTTTCTCTCTCGAGTCGCTCAGAATAATGATGGAGCACTGAGGAGTGCCGCCCCCACAAGAAATTCCTAGGAGATCATCTCTACTTTTTTACCAAAAAGCTTCTCTAGTTTTACATGCGCGCCTCTTGTAATAAAGAGTATAAGTGTGTCGCTCGGGGTCAGGACAGCTTCTCCAGACGGAATAATGATTTCGTCGCCGCGAGTCATGGCGGCACAGAGGACCCCAGAAGGGAACTTTACTTCGGATATTGTTTTGTGAGCTATGGGCATCTCTTCTTCTATGGTGGTTTCTAGAAATCCAGCGCCTAAGTGCCGTAGTGACGGGTCAGCAATAAGCGCGTCTCGATGAATATGGGCAAATATGGCGTTTGCCGCGGCTGCCCTTGAGCTAACGACTACATCGACACCGATAGCCTGCACCAGTGGTAAGTATGAAGCTTTATTGACGAGTGCCATTGATGAGCGAGCGCCGAGTTTTTTTGCAAGTAGTGCGCTGAGAATATTGTCTTCTTCATCATCAGACACAGAAATGAACGCGTCAATTTCTTGGATGTTCTCTTCAAGCAGAAGTTCTTTGTCTTTTCCATCTCCAGTCAGAATGAGCGTGTCTTTGAACTCATCAAGCAGTTCATGGGTAGATTCCTCCGGAGACACTATAAGTTTGACCTGAACATCTTCAAACTCAAGGGCATGTGTCAGAGCTTTTCCGAGCGATCCTCCACCCCATATCATGGCACTCTTCGCTGGCCTAAAGTGATATCCAGCCATTTCAAAGAGAGCAGGCACCTGCCCTGGAGGGGTGATGCAGTAAATCGTATCGTCTTCAAGTAACTCATCGTTCCCTCGTGGTACGAGAAGTTCGCCGTTCCTTACGATTGCAATGATTACGAGGTGAAGTCTTTCTCTAAGAGCAATAAGATCTCGTAACTTCTTCCCGACAAAAGGAGAGGTTCCTTTCACATCGAGAGCGATGAGTTGAAGTTTTCCTCCAGCAAAATCGACTACTTCACGAGCTCCTGCAACTCGAAAAAGACGGAGAAGGTAGTCAGCAGCTGCTTGAATCGGATTGATGGTAAGATCGAAGATATCAGACACATTGTTTTGTACAATCTCTTCGTGGAGGAAAGAGATCTCCCGCAGCCTTGCAATTCTTTTGGCTTCAGGATTTACAAGCTTTGCTGCTATGGATGCCGTAACATTAATCTCATCTTGGTTTGCTACTGCTATAAAGAAATCAGCTGTGTTAATACCTGCCTTAATGAGGACTTCAGGAAGGCATCCATTCCCGTGAAGTGCTTGCACATCAAGATTTGCAGTCGCCGCTTCAAGTTTCGATTCACTGCGCTCTATGAGCACTACATCGTGTTGTTCTTGAACGAGCTGGGCAGCGAGAGTGGTACCTACATCGCCTGCACCAAGAACGATAAACTTCATAATCAAATTCTTTTATGTTGTAGCTCCTGTAGGGATGCCCCCTTTGAGTTGCTTCCTGTGGTCGCCGAAATCACGTTTGCTTAGTTGGTACCTATTCAGTGTGCCATATATTTAGGTGCTGTCACCAGAGCTGCATTAAGTTCGCTCTCTCGGGATAAGGAGTGGGTTTTAGGCAGCCGAGCTCGCCAGAACGAATCATATGAGGACTAGGGTTGCTGTGACGAGTATGGCTAGAAGCGAATAGATATCTTTTGGTCTCTCGTATTGATAGTCGCGAGGTGTCCTAACGGGAGACATATCTGAGGGTCAGTATGTCCAAAGTCCATATTCTGAACGATTGGTGCAGATGGATTGTACCTTCGGACCATAGTAATGATTACTTTTTGTTGCTCCTCTTGATAGAGAACTTTTTCTGTATCACCGTTCGGTTGCTCGAAGGACCACGCCTTTGCTCGACCCACGAAGAGCCCTTGAATCCGCTCAAGAATGCCGAGCTCGCCCAGGGCTCGTAGCACCCTTGCTACATAAGCGGCAGAGGGGAGTTCTTCTGATGTTTCAAGGCAGAGGATTATCTGTTCACACTGAGATAGGGAAGGGAGTGTGATGTGGTGCCGTAGGAGTTCATCTACTGATTCGACGCATCCTCCCCAGGTGATTCCTTGGACTTCGTGACCAGTATCACTCGTTCCGGTATCCCACTGCCATCCCTTACACGGCTGGTATCTTCGTTTCTGCTGTAAGATTGAAGGATCTTCCCACGGCAGATCTTCGTCGTTGTACTCTTTCGATTGCTCCAGCTCAAAGACTCCTGAGTCAAAAAGAGCTCGTTGCAAATACTGAATCGTCAATGGGTCCATCTCACATTGTCTTGCAAATTGAACGAAAAGTGACCCACCGTAGTAAGAGGGAATCCCATTTTGCCATAAGTGATGTGCGAGATGAGTATTGTCGCTGTAGCCAAAAAACGGCTTTGGATTTGCTCGAAACGGTTCAGAGGGAAGATGACGCAACCATTCAATTTGGTCATCTCCACCGATGGTGGCAATCACTGCTTTGATTTCAGGATTGCTAAAAGCATCAATCAGGTCGCGCGCCTTTTCACCATGTGTAGCTTCTCTGTTTCTCGTCGATGGATACTCTACGGGCTGAAGCCCAAATATGTCACGTAACCTCTGGAGCCCGAGTTCGTGTACGTGTGGGAAAAAGGCGGGGGCAACAAAAGAGGGAGAGAGAATAGCAACGTGGTCTCCCGGCTGTAACTTCGGAAGCAGCTTGAACTCAAAAGGGGAAGATTCACTTGTCATAGTTGCCGCCTTATATGGAATGGAGCTATGCCGCTAACTGGGATGGTAGCAGAGAGCTTTTCCAGCTCAAAAAGCTTCTTCACTGTTAAGGGGGCGGCGAAAAACATATAGAAAAGAGAGTGAGAGAACAGATAGTTACGGGTATTTTGCAACCTCTTTACGTTTTTCCACCATAACGCTCATGTAGGAAAGCGTTTTTTCATCAGGTCCTTATACTATGGCGCGTAAGAACGTTGTTGAGCAATCGGTAGAGCAAAACCAAGATGTCTCTTTAGAGGTTTCTAAGGATTATCGTGGGCAGTTCCGAGAGGCAGCAGCTGCGATTCTTGAAGCGACCCATGTTCCTGGTGGCCCGGCACATAAGAGCCAAGAAGAGCAGAAAGAATTCAAAGACCCCATCGCCCAAAATCATGAGAAGCTTCAGAATGCAGGACTTGAGGATGTAGCGGCAGCAAATGCCGCCCGAGCCATGTCGGCATCAACTTCTACCAAGTCTGGAACGAGTAGCAGTACGGGATCTTCATCGAAAGACCAGCAGGCATTCGAAGACCAGCGAGTAGGTGAGGGCCTCTCCGGTGGTAAGAAACGAAAAGCAAAAGGTCGGTCAACGCATATTCCTGATTCAATTCGTGCACTTGTTGATCTCCTAGAGAGCTCTCTCTCTGAAGCACAGGTACAAGAGGTTCTTGAAAAAGCAATTGAAGTCCGCTCGAAAGGAAGTGCTCTTGAAATCTCAAAAAATGAACTCACCGAGACAACAAAAGCTATCTTTGAAGAGATTCGAAACAGTTTAGCAAACGGAGATTTAAGCGAATCTAGCCGTGAGCGAATCGAAGAAGAAATAGCGAGGTTGTTCGTTTCACAGTCGGAATTAGTCTTAGACGGAGAAGAAGGACAGTGGCTAGCCCTAAAACGTCAAGAGTACCGACAAGCGAGTATCGGCGACGGTGCTCCATTCTTAGCTGAGCCAGAGCTCTATGATCTTTCAACAGAAGTGGCTCACCTCG
>JBMTVV010000204.1:0-4266 GCA_049451755.1 Bdellovibrionota bacterium | reverse complement strand
CATTGCGGATCTAGCAGTGAGTGACGTCATTGCTGAAGAGCATCTTCATGAAGCAAGAAGCTACCGTGCTCTCGATAAAATTTGGGAACAGGTGCAGTGCTTCTGAGATGAAATGCGTTGAAGTCACTATTGAAAGAAGTCACCTTCAAAGATGAAGTTCGATGGAGATTTCTCTGGTGTTGCCTTTTTTGATTGTGAAGGTGCTGGCGATAAGCTCTCTAAATTTCCAAAAAAATCTATCTTTGAAGGTTTTTCCTGTGATTTTTCCTGCGGTTTTCTCGATGCTGCCTCTGCTTGTGCATTCGTAGCCTCTGCTGGTGTTGTTGTAGTACTGTTGAGAGTCTGAGGTAGAGGCGCATCATCATTCATCGCCGAGGTGATCGCTGCGTTGAGTGAGTCGTCACTCTCTAGTACGCCTTGCTTACGATTCTCAGCCCGTTTCTCTTCTTCTATTTCAGAGCGAAGTTTTACCGGTTCAAGGTTTTTCTCATCATACTCAATGATAATCTCGACACGTCGATTCTTTGCACGACCAATTGATGTTATGTTTGAGGCAAGAGGTTTTGTGTCAGCAAATCCTCTCACTTCAAATCGATTCAACGGAAGTCCAGAGCCAGATACGAGTTGTGTAACAACATTCGCTGCTCTACTAGAAGAGAGCTCCCAGTTGGAGCTAAATCGGTCTGGCGTAATGGGAATATTATCGGTGTGACCTTCCACAACAACATTTCCGGGTGACTCTTGTACGACATCTGAAATCTTTTCTAGCACAGTATTAAACGAGCTAAGGGTCTGGGCGCTTCCAGGTGCAAATGAAGCATCTTCAGCAACTCGAATAATGACTTTATTCCCCTCAGTTTCAACCTCAAGTGCACCATTGGCTATCTCAGACGCGAGCTCTCGCCCGAGGTCTTTCGACTTGCGGTTTGCAAACTGTGCCACCTCACGGACCTGGTGAGCGAGGATCGCAGAACGTTCCGCGTCCATAGGGCCACATTCAGTACCAGTAAGAACACCTAATTCTTTCTCAGAGGTTTGCTTTGCTAATTGAACCTGATCATTCGTTTCGTTCTGATTGTCTTTCTGCTTCTCAGTCGGATCCGATGGCTGTTCGGTTGCTCTATCCTGCGCCGTCATTTTTTCAAACGTTGCATCCGGTTGAATCTGTTGACTGTCATAGATTTTTCGTTGGTCAAGATTCTCCTGCGGAAGGACATTGAGGATTGTCGGATCAGGACGCCCGGAGCTGAATTCTGTTGCGATAAAATTTTTCCCGAGAACCGGCTGGAGGAGCTTCACGTGCGACTGAACTCCGAAGGCGTTCTTCATGGATCCCCCGACCTCCTTGTACACAATTTCGTCTAGGGTTGCGAATGAGAGGAGTAGTACGAAGAAGCACAGGAGAAGAGACATGAGATCAGCGAATGTCGCCATCCATGCGGGGGCTCCACCTCCTCCGCCATCGTCATCATCTCCCCCGCCTAAATCTTCATCCATCGCTGAAGTTCCCGTCTATTTCTTGTTCAGCGCAATATTTTTTCGCTCTGTAACTGGTAAGTAGGCTACTAACATCTCTTCTAAGACTTTTGGGCTCATGCCCTTTTGAACACCGCTTACTGCTTCAAGGATGAGCATTTTGTTATTCTTCTCCTCCTTACTCCGGTGAGAGAGTTTATCTGATATTGGTAGAGCTCCACAGTTTGCCATGACAGCCCCATAGAGCGTTGTAAGAAGTGCAACCGCCATAGCGGGACCGATGGAACTTGGGTCACTCATATTGGAAAGCATCTGTACCAGACCGATGAGTGTTCCGATCATTCCCATCGCTGGCGCTGAGTCCCCCATCCCCTTAAAGAGGTGCTGACCACGCTCGTGACGTTCAATTGCTTGGTTGATTTCAGTAGCGAGAATGCGTGCAACGTATTCTTCATCATGTCCATCTACGGCAAGCTGAATTCCTTTTGCGAGGAACTCATTCTGAACTTCCACCCCTTCCAGTCCAAGGAGTCCGTCACGACGGGCGATCGTTGCTAGCTCAATACCGAGTTGGATAAGTTCAATTTGTGTTTCGGGTTTGTGGAAGAAGGTTTTAAAAGCGATTTTTACAGCATTGAGTGTATGAGAGAGAGGGTACTTGATGAAGGTTACGCCGATGGTTCCTCCAATTACAATGATGAGAGACGGGACGTTAATGAATATAAGGGCACTACCACCAATTGCAATGGCGAAAACGATACAACCAAAGGCTCCCCCGAGTCCTATGAGGGTTGCAATATCCACTCTTTGAGCTCCTTACGTAAAAATCAGAAAGAAAACGCGACTCTTTTCATACAAATCATTAGTGATCGGCTAAAACCCCCGAGAATCTGTTACCCTTCCATCAGTAAAATTCGTCATAAATCACTGTCGACTTTAGAAAAGAAGTTTTGATTCTCAATAGTTGGATCAAACTATGTTATAGGACGGGTAAAATAAGACTGGCCCCGTAAAGGAGCCAGTCTCGTTAGGAGGTTAGGAAAGAAACCGTCCCTTCGTGTCTTACTGAAGAGGGGTTTGCTCTTCCTCCGACGATAATCCTCGTGGCTCGTCGTACTCCGAGGGGATTTCCTGAGCAGGTGTCTCGTAGGAGATATCCATATCTTCCACGATTCGTGTCTCTTCCCGGCTGAGCCGTTCGAATTCTTGTCTTACGCCAAGGGCGCGACCCATGAAGATGGCAATCGGTGCAATGAAGGCTGAAAGGAGAGCTCCCATTTTTGCAGCTCCTTGGAGGCCCGGTTCGGTGAAGGCAACGCCTGCAACAAAGAGCGCAACCGTCAGTCCGAGTCCCGCAACACATCCAGCAGTCATAAGACTTCGCCACCCCATTCCTGCTGGAAGAGGGAATCCGAGCTTATGACCGAGCATCGAGAAGAAGAAAATTCCACCGGTTTTACCGATCGCAAGAGCAAAGAGTACTGCGATAGTAGCGTTGCCCATGGAGGAGAATTCAACTCCCGCGTTTGCTATTCCGAATCCAAAGAGTCCCAAATCAACGGGTAGTTTAAAGGAGTGTTCGAACTGATTGAGCGTATCATGATGGGCTTCACTTTCACCCTCTGCAAAGAGTCCATCATCGCTTCCATGGCTTGGCATGAAAGGAACAATCGGTACGAGTGCCAATGCTGGGTGAAGGTGCGCGAAGTAGAGTCCGCACCAACTAAGTGTCCCACCAGCGAGTAGATACGGCCAGAAACTGTGTACCTTCGCACGTCGCATGCCATATGACACCGCCATGGCGCCACCAACGAGCGCGAGCCAAGCAGGATTCACCGGGTGGTGTGGGTCTGGATAGAAGATAGCGATAATACCTAAGCCGAGACCATCATCGGCTACAGCGAGTAGGAGAAGGAAGCTCACGGCGGGATGTCCCTTACCGAAAATGAGGCGAGCCACTAACCATGCAAGAGCGATATCAGTTGCCGTTGGGATTCCCCAACCGTTACGAATCGATGCATCTCCAGTGATGGCAACAATTGCTAAGTAAACGCCGACGGGACCAACGACTCCACCGATCGTCCCTAAGAGAGGGTTGATCGCCTTGCGTGGTGGATTTAGAGCGCCCCCTGGCAGACAGCTCTCCGTAATCTCTTTTGCGGCAATTCCGAAGAAGAGCGCCATGAAGAGATCGTTCATGAGAAAATGGAAATTAAAGTGACTATCGTGACCAAAAGGCGACCAGTGCATCACATCGTGATAACTGTGGTGATCAAGATTAGCCCAGGCAACAGCCGCGAGAACTCCGGCTATGAGTGGAATGGAAAACTCCTGCAGAATCGCAAGTGGAGAACGTTTTCCGTGAACAACTTCAGACATCTACAACCTCCCCATTTGATACATCCCTGAACGGGGGCGTTCGAGGTACAACAATGAACTTGGATTGGTCTCGACAGGAGCGAGGAGAAACCTGAGGGGTGGTGACCCTTTTTTGAAAAAAAGCAGCGCTTGAATAATTGGTAGGTAAATTTCTTAATACGAGAGGAAAAGCATTCTCGGTTGAGAATTTAGTGAGATGAGTCGATATCTCTACGCATGATGAATCGCCCGCTACTGTACCGTTTTACTGGAACTGCTCTCGCTTGTGTCTGCTGCTTGGTGTCCGTGGCTCTTGGAAGAGTAGATGCTGCACGCGCTGACTCCTGTACACATGACCTGATGGGTCCGCCTCAAGACTTTGAGAATAATGGGGATCGTCGCCAGGAGATTCTCTGTTGGTCGAATGAATAC
>JBMTVV010000203.1:0-4272 GCA_049451755.1 Bdellovibrionota bacterium | reverse complement strand
GTTTGAGCTGGTATTACCCTGGAGATCAAGGAAGGTAAAAGAGTCGTTTCCAAAGCGTATGCGGCCGTTCACAGCAAAAGACTGCTGCGGACGAACGTTCACGCCACTCGCTGACGAGGTGGCCTCTGTACTGCGTACACCGGTCATACTTCTACGTCTACTTCAAAACTACTACAGCAACGACTACGACTGAAAACGGCAGGGGAGGGAAACAGCGCAACTCACCTAACTATAAAGATTAACGGCTTTTTTCCCTCGAAACTTGTGATTAATTCCATGGAATGGAAACCATAGAGATAAATTAAGAAGATTTTGTAAGAAGACTTAGTACATTTCTGTAGGTTTCGTATCGATAAGCTCGTTTATGTGCGAGCTTTTCCTAGTTCATGATCGAGAAATAAAAGCGCAGACGTCTCTTCTCGGATGAGGGAAAGTCTGTCACAGATGGTTTGTAGTTGAGAGACTTCCTCTACTTGCTCGTCGAGAAACCAGTTCAAAAAGCTACGCGTTAAAAAGTCACGTTTTTCTTCAGCTACCTGTGCCAGCTGTGTGATGGTGTGTGTTATCTCTTCCTCGAGAGCAAGTGCGTGCTGAAAAGCATGAAGTGGACTGGAAAATGTTGACTGTGGTGCTTGAACATCGAGAAGATCGATATCGGCATTTCGTTCGAGGAGATGAGAGAGGAGCTTGTCAGCATGAGTGAGTTCCTCACCCGCCTGTACTTTGCACCATGTGGCAAATCCATTGAGGCTCTTGTTGACAAAAAATACATATAAGCCGTAGTAGGCATACGCAGACGAGAGTTCTCGTTGAAGCTGCCTCTGTAGCTCCGTTGCTATATATGTAGTAATCATAACATATCCTTCGTTGAACGTTGATGCACCCTGGGGGCGCGAATGATGACGTATGTTGTGGCGCAAGTGCTGCCGTCAAGAGTAAGAGGAGAAAAGCGTATTATGAATGATCATGATGAGGTTCTGGCAAAGAGAGTCTACGAGTGCCCTATATTTTATGTTGAAGAGGAGATAATTCCCCAGACATCATCAAAGCGATTCGCAGTGCGGCACCCTGGCGCCGTCGTATTTCTTCCAGTCACTGCGGCTGGGTCTATTCTCCTCGTTCGGCAGTACCGGATGCCGCTGGGACGAGAGCTTTTGGAAGCACCAGCAGGAACACTTGAGAGAGGAGAAGAGCCTCTCGGGTGTGCGCAGCGAGAGATTCAAGAAGAAGTTGGGATGCAAGCTAAACAGTGGGAGTCGCTGGGGACTTTGTATCCTGCACCGGGATTTTGTGATGAGGTTCAATACTTATTTGTGGCACGTGAGCTTACGCCATCTCACCTTCCAGCAGATGAGGATGAGGAAATAACGATAGTTGAGATGATGCAGCCCGAGATTCTTAACGCCATTCGTACTGGTGATATATGTGATGGGAAAACACTTGCTATCATACTAAAAGCGCAGTTACTTGGACTCTTCTAAAGAGAGTGCGGTACTTCGTTACTATGCAGCTTGAGATAACCATGCAGCTTGAGATAGCTCAAAAGCATCCTCATTCGTCGTCACTCGTTTATGTATACTTGCTGATGTGAATGAGAAGGTGATTCCTTTGACACTCGTTTCGCCAGGTAGGTTCGAATTGTCATTCGTTAAGGAACCCTCTACTACATAAAACTCTCCTCTGAGCTGGAGTGGTTCTTGCGAGATAATCTCGATATTCTCGGCGTTCTCAATTCGACATATACCATCGAAAGTCACACCTTCCGCTGTACACTCTGGGCGAGCCGAAGATACAGCCACTTCTTGACCGATTAAATTTTTGAGCAGTGTTGCCTTTTCTATATTTTCACGAGGCTCTAAGTCTTTACGAGGCTGAAAACTGAATGAAGGATCGCTGAGCTCAGCTAGGATTTCGCCCAGGTTGCCCAGGTTTAGGAGCGAGTTAAGCTCTCCATGCTCGTCGAGAAGGTTGCGAGGAATAAGGAAGCCATCAAGGTCTTCAATATCTTGTAGTGCTCCTCTAATATCTTGTAGCGATAAGCCGTTCTTATTGGAGAATCCCTTTTTACGCGAGAGTGGATGAATGTCGTTAATAACACCGTCTGCTTGTTGTTCAGCCTGTGCTTGTTCTGCAATTAAGGTGGTCATGACTCTATTCCAGCTCTATACCCGCGTCTGTGCCTCCGCATCGACATTGTAGTGTTGTTATTGGAAATACTGACGAGGATGTGTCGTAGAGAGTCGTTGCAGTAAAGGAGTGGAGGCAACTTTTAAAAACTACAGTTGTTCTAATAGGTTAAGAAGTGAGTTCATGGCAGGGAAATCCGGAAATGGGAGGGTTTCTTGGGTTGGTAAGTAGAGCGCTTCAAGCTCCACCTCTAAGCGCCCCTTTGAGTAGTCAATGATGAGCCGGTCTACAACTTCTGGAACATACCCAAGGGAGAGTGCTTTAAAGAGAGATTCATAGCGCTCTAGTCCACACCGAAAATGTTGAATTGAAAACGGAATGATATCTCCAATACTTTCAACGCGAAGGAATCGAGGAGTATGAAAAGACCTCTCAGAGACTGGTGAGTGCTCAATATGGTTGTTTCCGAACTGTAGAAAAGGAGAGTTGATGCGATAGGTTATCGGCTCAGCACTTAAATCCGCACTACCAAGAACGAAAAGGATCTCCTGTCCCGTTGGTATATGCTCCTGGGCAAATGTATCGAGGAGTACGTGTCGCTCATCACGACCTTTAAGATTGATAAGAGTCTTTCCGGTAAGTACTTCCTTGGGAAGGAGCTTTTTCAGCACGTGATGAACGAGGAGGCTACAACTTACCTCTGAAATAGAGCCTGATAGCCTCCAAGTTCCTTTCCATCGTTGCTGAAAAGGAATTTTTTTTATCGTTTTTTTTATCTCCATCTGTCCGGATCTGATCTGATTCTTAAGAGGTTAGTTGTTTCATCGGCTGTTCGTGCAAAAAAGTTGTAACAGATAGGAAACAAAAAAGGCTATGGTTCGATCAAATGCTGTTCCATTCGTGCCAATTTTACCCAGAGGTGGTGTTAAAGCAGCTTTGGGAGGTGAAATCGGTCAGCAGCTGAGTTTGTAAGAAGAAGACACTGTCTATGCTCACAATTCACATACTAGAACGAGGAGCAAAGGAGAGAGAGTCGCTGACTGTCTGGTTCCAGAGTCTGATTCACGAAGAGAATACTGAAATAGAGTTTATTCCGCGGGTAGATCTGAAGCCAGTTGCTCTGGAGGAGCTTCAGTTCGCGGGCACTCCTGATCTGTGTATCCTTGGTCCTGCTCTTCTTGAAGAGGACCTTACCTGTATTCGAAAAGTTCGTGAGATTGTAAAAAAAGTCCCTCTCCTTGCTTGCACCTCTCCTCGCCTAGAGACGCTGGCGCATGTTGAACAGTTTGCTCGACTTGGCGTGACCGATACTATTTCGGTGCAAGACTCAAGCTCTGCGTTTCTACGCAAGCTCATCCTGCTCTCTCGTAATAAGCAAGAAGAACGAAAAGCAAAACTCGTTCTTCTTGATAGTGGGAAAGGAGGGATCGGTGTCACCACCACAGCCGCAGCGCTTGCTGAAATGAGTGCACTGTGCGGAAAAAAAACAGTTCTCATCGACTTTGATTTCGAGACGCAGGATCTGACCCGCTTCTTGCAGGCACGTCCTTTTATAAATGAGAATCTCCAACTGCTTCTTGAGGGATCACGAACCTTATCTGATGAAGCAGTAGAGCAGTGTCTCTCTCAGGTATGGGAGGATGAATCCAATCTCTTTCATATCGCACCTCCACCAGAGAGCGAGATGCTCTATGCGAGCGATTCAAAGACCATCCGCCTCTTTCTGTCTTTCCTAGAATTTCTAGATGAGCGTTTCGATTGTATAGTCGTCGATAGTGGATGTGTCCGCGGGGTGTTACAACGCACACTGTATCGGGTAGCTGATGAAGTTGTTTTTCTCTTGAATAATGATCCTGCGACGATTTATGCCTCGGCCGACCGATTGAAAAAAGTACAAGAAGCCATACCCTCTAGTGGGCGAGTAACAATTCTTGATAATGGCTCAAAATCTGGTTTGCCACGACCACTCCTTGTGGCTGAGCTTGAGAGAGCAGTTGCGGGAAGTGAGCCACTATGGGCACCTCTCGGTATTCCATACTGCCGTCACGGTGCAAAGTGGCCGGCCTCTGGTGGAACCTTTGTTTCGCTTTCTCGTAATCCGGGCCGGGATGCAGTTGAAAAATTGGCGCTACATCTTGAAATCAT
>JBMTVV010000202.1:0-4273 GCA_049451755.1 Bdellovibrionota bacterium | reverse complement strand
AAAACGAGGTGAGCTTGATTGTTTGTAATCAAAACTTTCAGGAATACCTACTCAGAGATGTTTCACCGTATTCGCAGACGTAACAGAGTATATTAACAAGCAACTGAGGTGTACCTTGGCAACTTTAACAGAAGACCTTTCAAGATATAGAAACATCGGAATTTTTGCGCATGTAGACGCAGGAAAAACCACAACCACAGAACGAATCCTAAACCTTACCGGAAAGATTCATAAGCTCGGTGAAGTTCA
Source organism: Bdellovibrionota bacterium (assembly GCA_049451755.1). Classification (GTDB taxonomy): domain Bacteria; phylum Bdellovibrionota_C; class UBA2361; order UBA2361; family RFPC01; genus RFPC01. The sequence goes on along the minus strand of JBMTVV010000202.1, from coordinate 4,024 downwards.
TGACGGGGAAGCAACTACTGACTTCATGGATCAGGAGCGAGAACGTGGAATCACTATTCAGTCCGCCGCAACCAGCTGCTCCTGGAATGACCACCGACTGAACATTATTGATACACCAGGGCACGTCGACTTTACGATCGAAGTTTATCGTAGCTTAAAAGTACTTGATGGTGGTGTTGGAGTTTTCTGTGGGTCAGGTGGAGTTGAACCGCAGTCTGAGACGAACTGGAGGTACGCGAACGACTCTAAAGTTGCGCGTCTTATTTTCGTTAATAAACTCGACAGGGTTGGAGCAGACTTCTATCGCGTCATTGACCAGATTAAGAATGTACTTGGAGCCAAGCCACTCGTTATGACCCTTCCAATTGGCACAGAGAGTGAGTTTACGGGAGTTGTCGAACTCATCACTCGAAAGGCTTGGATCTGGGATGACTCTGGTGACCCAACAAAGTACGAGATCACAGAGCCACCAGCGGAAATGGCGGACAAAATAGAGCAGTATCGTGAATTGCTCGTTGAGACTGCCCTAGAGCAAGATGATGATGCAATGGAGGCCTATCTAGAAGGTCAAGAGCCAACTGAAGAAGTCCTCAAGCACTGCATCAGAAAGGGAACTATCGCTCTCGACTTCTTTCCATCGTTCTGTGGTTCTGCATTCAAAAACAAAGGTGTACAGCTCGTTCTTAACGGCGTCGTAGACTACCTTCCGGATCCAACCGAGGTTCCACCACAACCAGAGATTGATTTAGAAGGAAATCCAACAGGTGAGTACGCTGAAGTAACACCAGATAAGCCACTGCGTGCACTTGCTTTCAAGATTATGGAAGACCGATTCGGGAAACTTACTTTTCTACGCGTTTACTCAGGACGACTCGAGAAAGGCACAATGGTACTCAATACGTTTACCGGGCGAAAGGAGCGAATCGGACGGATTGTTGAAATGCATGCTGATAGCCGAGAAGAACTGGACTCAGCGAAAGCAGGAGATATCGTAGCAGTACTCGGGATGAAAGAAGTCCAGACAGGACACACGCTGGCAGACCCAGATAAACCTGCGACTCTTGAACCGATGGTATTCCCCGAGCCCGTCATCTCGATCGCTATCGACACAAAGGATAAGGGCGATAGAGATAAGCTCGGTGTGGCTCTTTCTAAAATGACATCTGAAGACCCATCGTTCCGCGTTGAAACTGATGAGGAAACCGGTGAAACCATCCTGAAAGGTATGGGAGAACTACACCTCGATATCAAAATTGATATCATCAAACGGACATATGGGATCGAGTGTATCGCTGGTGCTCCTCAGGTCGCGTATCGAGAGACCATTAGCCGTCGAGTTGAAGGTAGCTACACTCATAAGAAGCAAACGGGTGGCTCTGGGCAATTTGGTAAGATCGACTTCATTGTTGAGCCAAATGAATCTGGTCAAGGCTACGAATTCGAATCACAGATTAAGGGTGGAAACGTTCCGAAGGAATTCTGGCCAGCAATCGATAAGGGATTTGAAATGAGCATGAACGAAGGTGTTCTTGCTGGTTATCCGTGTATCGATGTGAAGGTTACGCTCATTGATGGTTCATACCATGCTGTTGACTCATCAGCGATCGCGTTTGAACTTGCTGCAAGAGGCGCATACCGAGAAGTAATGCCGAAGGCAGGTCCCCAAATCCTTGAGCCAATCATGAAAGTCGATGCTTTCGTTCCAGACGACTATCTCGGTGATACCATCGGTGACCTCAACAGAAGACGTGGAGTTATCATCTCTCAAGAAGTTGGGGTGACAGGGGCCAAGGTACAAGCACACGTCCCACTCGCTGAGATGTTTGGATACATCGGAGACCTGCGGACCATGACATCAGGTGGGGGTCAGTTCTCGATGGAGTTCCTCAATTAGCTACCGTGTCCTTCAAATATAACAGAACAGGTTATTAAGGATGCGCAGGAGAGAAAGGCAGCGAAGAAATAGCATCCCTTTCAACTGCTGATTGTAAAACGAGGGCCACGATGGTCCTCGTCATAAGACCCCGCTACCGAGTCTCGCAAATATGCATGACTTGCTAGCGGGGCTCTTCTTTTCTGTAGTCGAGACCTGCCACTCGACGGAGTTCTGTCCTCCCTCCTCATCCCGTTCTCAAAGTATCCCAGCAAAGCCTAGTAAAGATCCTTGTTCGAACTCGAGCGAGGATGAATAATGGACGTACGTTGCGCACAGCACTCATTCAGTAGGGAGAGTCCCATTATGATTTCCATCTCTAAAACCTTTGAATTCTGCGCCAGCCATAGGCTCGCACGCCCAGAATGGAGCGATGAAAAAAATAGTATGATATTCGGAAAGTGTGCGAATCCAAATGGTCATGGGCACAATTATCGCCTCGAGGTGACGATCTCTGGACCTATTCAGCCTGAAACTCAGATGGTGATGGACGCTTCCGTACTCGACTCGATTGTACAAGAACACGTTATTCAAGAACTTGATCACAAACATCTCAATGCTGATGTTCCATGGCTACACGATCATGTGCCCACCGTTGAGGTTATTCTCGAATGTATCTGGAAGCAGCTCGATAAGCCATTGACGTTGGCCGGCAATGGAGCTCAATTGGAAAAGTTAGTTCTGCACGAAACCTCTCGTATATTTGCGACAAGGACCAGAGAATCATCATAAATATGGAGAGCTAGCTGGTTGGATCGTTAATCAGTATATGTATTATTTCTGTTTGCCAAGTGAAGGAAAGGATTGAGCCCATGAGCACCCTTGAAGAAATTTGTTCACGCCTCCTAAAGGAAATCGGAGAGGATCCAGCTCGAGAAGGGCTCGTAAGAACCCCACTACGGTTTCACAAAGCGATGCACGAACTCACAGCTGGCTACCAGCAGACCGTTGAAGAACTTGTTGGGGAAGCTATCTTCTCTGAAGAGTGTTCAGAGATGATTATCGTGCGAAACATCGAGTTCTACTCCTTGTGTGAGCACCACCTCCTACCATTTTTTGGCAAAGCCCACGTGGCGTATATCCCCGATGGGAAAATAATAGGTCTCTCAAAGATTCCAAGGATTGTGAATATGTTCGCGCGTCGCCTCCAAGTTCAAGAGAGGCTCACTCAACAAATTGCCGAGTCTCTTAGTGAGCTCCTAAAACCTCAGGGTGTTGGATGTATTATTGAGGCAAGCCACATGTGCATGATGATGCGGGGAGTACAGTCTCAGTCAAGCACTATGGTCACCAATGCGATGCGTGGTGTGTTTCTTTCAGATGAGAAGACTCGATCAGAATTTATGCAGATTATGCGGAGGAGCTAAGATGAAGACTGCTCTCGTTACGGGCGCAAGCAGGGGTATTGGTAGAGCCGTGGCCATACGCTTGGCACGTGAGGGGTTTGCGGTTGGACTCATTGCTCGCTCCACAGATGCTCTCAATGCCTTAGCCCAAGAGATCTCCGATCATGGAGGAACTGCCCTGCCGATTAGTTGCGATATCTCTCAACCAAAAGAGGTCGCAAGTATGTTCGATTCTCTTCGAGAGAAATGGACTCGTCTCGATCTCGTATTTAACAATGCAGGACAGAATATAGAAGGAACTCTTGAGCCTTCTCTTCCTGAGATTCGTGCTGTTTATGAGGTCAACGTGTTTGGAGTGTACTCAGTTCTTCAACATGCTGTACCGTGGCTTAAATCACAGCGCGGAGGTACAATCATCAATATCTCTTCAATATCGGGGATCACGGGTTTCCCTGGCGCAGGGGCATACTGCTCATCAAAGTTTGCTCTCCGAGGGCTGAACGAATCACTTCATAATGAGCTTGAGCCCCTTGGTGTTCGCGTTTGTGCGATCGCACCGAGTTGGGTTGATACAGACATGGCAGAACACTGTCCCTTTCCAGCTGAAAAGAGAATTGCACCTGAAGATATTGCGGATGCAGTCCTCTACATTACAAAGCTTGGAGAGAACGTCTCGATAAAAGAGGTCGTTATTGGGTGTCGTAGCGATCTCGGTGAGGTAGAAAACTCTGAACTCTAGAAATCA
>JBMTVV010000201.1:0-4299 GCA_049451755.1 Bdellovibrionota bacterium | reverse complement strand
TGGTACTACTGCCGCTGGTAAGAGGCCCGCAGAGCCCCTTAAAAGGCTAGAGAAATCTTATAGTTGGAGGGACTCTATTTCTCCGGTATCATAGAAGGAGAACCCCTCCATAAAGAAAGAGATGAAAAAAAACCCAGCTGATTCTTCATATCGAGCGATTGCCTACAGTCTGCTCAAGAGCCATCAAGAGAAGTTCGGCCAGGCATTCGAGCGTTTTTATCGGCCCGAGATTATCCGCAGGCAAGGTGGCACACTCACTCGCTTAGCTGAGGAACCACTACATCTCCTAGAACACTCAGATACAATGGGACTTGCTGATGAGCAGTTCATGCTTTCTATGAAAAAGAGAGCGCGAGAGCTTGCTGAGCATCTCTATCACCTCGCAGCGAAAGCATGGGATCGAAATATCAATACCTACCTGAAAGCACTTGATAGCCATCTCAACGACTACACATGCGAAGAGCAACGGATATTTCTCAAAGAAGTACACCAAGCGTTCAATAGGCTTTACTCCGGAGATCTACTAGAACGGGGAGAGAGCGTTGATCTACTCGATCAAATCGTAAAAAGAACGGGTGAATCAACTCGCACGCGGCTTGAAAAAGCCCTTACTGGTGTTCATATCGCAGAACTTACCGAAGAGCTCTGGAGGGATTTTTTTCACGGGGACTCGGGCAAACGGCAAGAGATTGAGCGTACACTATTAGACCTCACCGAACATCAAATCCGAGAACTCCGAGTTGCATTTGGTGACTATCCAGCGACACTCCTTGCTAAGATACTCAGGGAATACCTTCCTCCACTAAAGCCTCCGACTGAGAACTCCTCAGATGAGGAAGAAACAGATAACAAGCCGCGCAAAGTATATGACTTTCAACTTGAGGCTATTCGGTATCTCCTGAAAGGGCGTACTCCGTACGAGATAAGACGTATTGAGACGGTTTTTAATGAACGAGCGCGAGCAGCGAATAAGCCTGAGCTACGAGACCACATCACAAAAGGATTCCCGCTACAACTACACGAAGAGCTACTCGGGCTCCTTGAAGGTGAAACGCTCAAAGATTGCGCCGCTCGAATTCTCACACTCCTTTCTGAGTATCAGGCGAATCCACCGAAAGTAGCCGGAATGCCACAGCAGATTAGTGAGTCCCTACCGAGTGCTCCTGAAAAGTACCACTCGTTTTTTTGGAGAAGACGGCTCCACCATGAGTCATCTCATCTGATGGACGTTGAGCTCGAAGCCTTTCAGGAGATACAGGCAGAGGTGACTATGCTCTCACCATTTCTCTTTGAGCGTCTTCAAGAGGTGCTCAAAGAGGTTGGCTCTCCGCTTTCTCCTCGACTGTACCGACGTGGCGCACCCGTTTCTCCAGGACGGACAGCAGCTCTTCTCAACGAAGCGATTACTCATAAAGAGAGTAAGGAGTCTATTCTATCCCTTATTGCCGGATTTACCCCAGGAGAGATGGCCCGCGTTCGCATCGCCTATCAAGCCCGATACGGTCAGGCGCTCGCTGATCACTTAGCGCCTTATTTCTCTGGAGATGCCAATAACGATGCGTACATTCACTATCGACTCTCAGGAGCCCTACGAGCGCAGTTTCATGTTGACTTGCTTGCAATCTTTTCACCGAATGAAAAGCAGCCTTCGGGAAGTGTCCTTACGACGGAGAGCTTTCAAGAGCGAATCCACCAAGCCGTCGCCTTCCTTCAACAAGAAAAGATAGCGACCTTTGCTGAACTGAAAAATAGGATCAAAAACATCCCGCCCGGGAAACTGTATCTCCTAGAGGCGGAATTTGAGGAAACAACTGGTAAGCGACTCCGAGAGACTCTCCCAGTTTTCTCATCCCCAGATAGTGAACGAGCGATCGCGCTCTTTCACGGCACAGATATCGATACCGTTGTCACCGCGATGCTCGATAATCTAGAGGACGCAATTGAAGCTCACTGGCTGAATCTCTCTACTCAGGAGACAGCCCTACTTGCAAATCTCTATCTAACGAAAGCGAAGCGTTCAATCCTGACAACCCTTCTAGAACGGCTCACTATGCCCGATGTCAATACGGGGCTCATTCACGAGACACTGATCCGCCTTCTGTCAGTAGAAGCACGCGTTATACGTGAAGAACTTCGCGCGCTCTCACTTCGCGAAGAGAATGCATCCACACAACCTGGTGAGTGCATCTTTGAGATCCCGTATCCAGCACTGCCTTTTCTAGAACATGCCTATAGTTGGAAATATGGGAGTCTCAGGAAACATCTTCTCTCGCTCGTATCTGACGAACGAATCTCTCACGAGTGGTTTGGTAAGCTCATCTACCGACTTGAAGGTATTGATTCAGCGATAGTAGACGAGATAGAGATTGGGTTATCTGAGGGAGACGCAAAAAAGTTGCGGATGATTTTTGCCGAGCTCGGGTACCAGTGCCGGACCGTAGACGAGATATTCCTTTTAGAAAATGATGATCAATCAATGAAAACAGCTATCATGGATATGGCTGGAGATGAGGATGAGCGAGTTGAAACAGTGCTCTACTTTCTTGGCTACTATCCAGACCAAGTGGCAAGGCTCATTGAAGAAGCTCTTCAACGAGCTCACCCGAGAGAAAAAGAAATCCGACTGAGGGAGATCTTCTCGAATCCGTTCAACTCAGAATCTCCGAATCCCCTTCTTCCGAATGATCTTAACTGGATTAATGAAATGTATATTCAGATTCGGAGGCGATTTGCACTTCAGACCGGAACTCCGCTCATGCCTCGTATTCTTGATAGCGGAATCTCACTAGATTTCTCAACAGAGCTGAAAAAACAACTCTTTGGTTCAGATATCGCGCTCATTGTAGATGAACTCGCAGGAGCGCTTTCAGACACAGATGGAGAAGAGGCTCTCGCTGTATTCATCACTTCACGACTCAAAGAGTCACCGCCCCGCTATATTCGCGGTATCTGCGAGCTTTTCTCTGCCCTTTACCCGAAGGAGTCGCTTCAAGCCCGACTGAAGAAGAGCACCTCTGAGCATGGCAATTCCGCGCTTGAGATTATGCGGAGGGGTGGGTAGCAAATATAACTCATCGGCATTGGCAGATGAGAGCGAATCTCGACCCGCCTATTCCCCGAGATTCATATTGCTATTCAATCGTTAAAAAGACATAAAAGTACGGGTCAAACTCAGGGTGAGGAGAAATTTCGTATGAGCCAGTTTCCACATTTTCGATTTCGTCGACTCCGTTCATCAGAGACCGTCAGAAGTCTTGTACGTGAAACAGAGCTCTCTCTTGCAGACCTCATTCAACCGCTCTTTCTCGTCCCCGGCTCTGGAATTGTAAATCCGATTAGCTCCCTGCCCGGCCAAGCACAACGGAGCATTGATACCGCACTCGAATATGGCCGTGAACTCTCAGACCTTGGGATCACTTCTCTCCTCCTCTTTGGACTCCCTGCATTTAAAGACGAAACGGGAAGTGCTGCGTGGCAGCCAGATGGAATCATCCAAGAAACGATACACGCCTTCAAACGAGAACTCCCCCACATGCTCGTTATCACTGACCTCTGTTACTGTGAGTACACCTCCCACGGACACTGTGGAATCTTAAAAGACGGTGATGTCGATAACGATGCGACTCTTGAAATTCTCGCTCGTCAGGCCGTCTCTCATGCAGAAGCAGGCGCTGATGTGATCGCTCCAAGCGGTATGATGGATGGGATGGTTGCAGCGATTCGTGGGAGCCTTGATGAGAATCGATTCCAAAACCTCCCTATCATGAGCTATGCCGCGAAGTACGCTTCTGCGTGTTACGGACCATTTCGAGAGGCAGCAGACTGTGCTCCATCAGAAGGTGATCGGAGGTCATACCAGATGGACCCGGCGAATACCGACGAAGCAATGCGAGAAGTCCTCGCAGATCTCGAAGAAGGGGCAGATATCGTCATGGTGAAACCCGCACTCATGTATCTCGACATCATCCACAGAGTGAAAGAGGAGTTTCGCGTTCCGACAGCGGCATATAACGTCAGCGGTGAATACGCGATGATTAAAGCTGCTGCTGCAAACGGATGGATTGATGAAAAGCGAGTCATGCTTGAGTCACTTCTTTCCATGAAGCGAGCAGGCGCAGACATCATCATTTCCTACTTTGCAGAACAAGTCGCTAAGACATGTACCGCCGGTGGTAAGATTCAACTTGGCTAGAGTGCCGAGAAGTCACATCGCTCTTGCGCACTGTCACTCTTTCGCACTGTCGCACTGTCGCTAGAGACTCCTCCCCGCGATATACTGTAAGCACTCTTGCCAGTGCC
>JBMTVV010000200.1:0-4315 GCA_049451755.1 Bdellovibrionota bacterium | reverse complement strand
GAGGTGACGGAGATGATGCCACCGCCCTTTGCAAAGCTTCTAACGCGATTTGGATCAGAGCTCGCGAAGCGGCCAGAAGCAGAGAAGATTATACTTGCTGCACTTGAGACTGCTCGTATTGAGCAGAACGCTGACCAGAGCGCATGGGAGAAGATTAGTTTGAAACTCAATATTAACCCCTCAATCCGCAATGCTATTGAGCTAGAAGCGCAACGCCTGATGAGCTTTAATCTAAGAGCAAGAGCTTTCGAGGGGCGAACACCACATCCACGTTCGGAGCTCTAGGGAGTCATGCCGTAAGAGAACTCTATTATTCGCTTAGCGATTGTCCTGACGTTGCATGAAAGGTTGCGTAAATTACTGCTGCAAATTTGATTCGTCATCTTACTATTCAATTTTGCTCATGTTGCTCAAGGCGACGAGCGATATCGTCCGAGCTCCGCAAAAAAGAGAATATTCCATGCCGATTCGGGTTCTGTTCAGTAGGAAGGCTCCCTTTGGAAAAGGTAGCAAGATCAAGGTCTCTTACGTGGCAGATTGCTCCACTCCTTATAGCGTTCTTAGGACTTCAGAGTAAGCGGCCACTGCTAAAACTTCTTGCAATCAATGACAAACCGGTACTTCACATCGCTCTTAAGAATGCGTTCATAGGCAGTATTTATCTGAGCAGGCTCTATGAGTTCGATGTCTGAGGTAATGCGGTGTTCGCCGCAGTGATTGAGCATCGCCTGCGTCTCTGGGACTCCCCCGATCAAAGAGCCCATGAGTTTTCGCCTTCCGAAGATGAGTGGAAAAGGAGGAAGGTCTAGTGGCTTTTCAGAAGCTCCAACGAGAGCCAGGGTGCCTTCTCGTTTCAGAAGACTCAGTGCTTGCCCTACGTCGTGTCGCGCTGAGACGGTGTCGAGTATCACGTCGAAGTACCCGAGGCGTTCTGACATCGCCTTCTCATCTGTTGTGAGTGCAAAGTGAGTGGCACCGAGCCGTTCGGCATCGACACTCTTTTCTGGAGTTCTTGAGAGCACCGTCACTTCTGCTCCGAATGATGCTGCAAGCTTCACCCCCATATGACCCAGCCCACCCAGGCCAAGAATACCGACGCGAAACCCTTCTCTTACACCGAGGAACTTCAAAGGGGAGTACGTTGTGATTCCAGCGCAGAGAAGGGGTGCTGAGGCGGCGAGGTCGAGGTTTTCTGGTAGCGTAAAAACGAAGCGCTCATCGACAACGATGAAATTTGAATACCCCCCTTTCGTGTAGTCACCATTCGGGAGGGGAGAGTTATAGGTTCCGACAAAGCCTTTTTCACAGTACTGCTCGTAGCCATCATTGCATGAATGGCATGAGCAACAGGATCCCACCATGCATCCAACACCAACGGTTTGTCCCTCAGAGAAGCGGGTGATGTTCTTTCCAACGGAGCGAACTACCCCGATAATCTCATGACCCGGTACGCACGGATAAAAAGCAGGGCCCCACTCACTGCGTGCGGTGTGGATATCAGAGTGGCAGATGCCGCAGTATAAAATGTCAATGGCGACATCATTCGCCTCTGGATCACGTCTGGTAAAAGAGAACGGTTCAAAGGCTCCTTGAGGGGAGTGGTTCGCATAACCTCGGGTATCCATTATTGACTCCTTCTTCACATGATGACCAGTTTTACACTAGCGCGTCTCTCAGATACTCGCTATGACGTTTTTCCTTAGTGTCAGTGGTTGCTCCTCGCGCTTCCTTACAATCTCTTTGTCGCCAGGAGTGCATGTTCGGATTGTAGCGAAGTGCCGAATCTGATATCTCTCAGAGAGCCGGAAACGCTCATGAAAGCAGGCGGTGCAGGCAAATCGACCACAATTGCACGTAGGAGGCATTTTGACCCCAGATCAGTTACGACAATCATTCTTATACTTCATGGAGAGGCGGGGTTCCGTTATCGTGCCGTCTTCAAGCCTCCTTCCAGAAAATGATCCCACCACGCTTTTTACCGGTAGTGGTATGCAGCCTATGATTCCGTATCTCCTCGGAGAGCCTCATCCGAGTGGGAAGGATATCGTGAATGTTCAGAAGTGCCTTCGTACAGGTGATATCGATGAGACAGGAGATAGCTCACACCTTACTTTTTTTGAGATGACTGGTCGGTGGGAGTTCGGTGCAGACCCTTCGCAGTATAAGCGCACTCAGATTGAGGCGATATGGGAATGGCAGGTTGGAGAGTTGGGGCTTGCAGCAGATCGCCTCTACGTGACCGTCTATCAGGGGAATAAAGAGTTTGGCATTGCAAAAGATAAAGAAGCGATTGAGATATGGCGAGACCTCTTTCTTGCCGCAGGGATAGAGCCAACGGTAGAGGATGAGCCGTGGAAGTATGGCGCATCGAGGGGAGGAAGAATCTTCGTCTACAATGAGAAGGAGAACTGGTGGAGTCGGTCGGGAGTTCCGGCGAATATGCCTATCGGTGAACCGGGTGGCCCTGACAGTGAGATGTTTTTCGATTTTGATCCTGATGGGGCCCCAAATGATCATCCCGCTGAGTCTGACCGTCGATTTCTCGAGATCGGGAACAACGTCTTTATGTCCTATCAAAAGACGGAAAATGGGTTTATTCCACTGGAGAAGCCGAATATTGATTACGGCGGTGGCTTGGAGCGACTTGCAGCTGCAGTGAATGGGGATCCAGATACATACCTGACTACATTTTTTAAGAACCCTCTTAGAGAGCTCTCGCACATTACAGGGCGAGAGTATGCGAACAATCAACGAGCATTTCGTATCATTCTCGATCATACCCGAGCGGCTACGTTCCTGATTGGAGATGGTGCGCCTCCGGCAAACAGTGATGCGGGGTACATTACCCGTCGTCTTGTAAGACGTGCTATTCGAGTTGCTCGTTCCCTTGGGGTGGAAGAGCCCTTCTTATCGAAGTTATCAGCAATTTATATTGAAGAAGCATCAGCATACCCGCAGCTTGCGCAATCTTCAGCGAATATCCTCTCGGTGATCGAGAAGGAAGAGGAGCAATTTCAGAAAACGCTTCACTCCGGTGAGCGTGAAATGAAAAAGCACCTTGAGCAGAGGGGGGAGGTGAGTGGAAAGGATGCGTTTTATTTCTATGAGACGTTCGGTTTTCCACGTGAACTAACGGAAGAGTTTCTTGCCGAGCACGGGGCGGCGCTTGTCGCTCCTGAGGGGTTTGATGAAGCTGCGAAGGCGCATGCTGAGAAGAGTCGGACTGCAGCGGAAGGGAAGTTTAAAGGTGGTTTAGCGGATCACAGTGAGAAGACCACAGCGCTTCACAGTACATGCCACCTGATGCTTGCGGGACTCCGACTCGTTCTTGGGGACCATGTGCATCAGAAGGGAAGTAATATCACCGCAGAAAGAATCCGATTTGACTTTAGTCACCCCGATAAGATGACTCCAGAGGAAATCAAAGCAGTTGAGGATTATGTTAATGAGGCGATTGAGTCTCAGGCGAAGGTAACGATGCTTACCATGCCAAAGGACGAGGCGCAGAGCAGTGGCGTTGAGGGGAGCTTTTGGGAGAAATATCCAGACACGGTGAAAGTCTATGTTTTTGAGGATGGCACTCAAAAGTTGTGGAGTAAGGAGCTCTGCGGTGGGCCACATGTAGAAAGTACTACCGACATACAACAGTATGGGCGCTTTCAGATTAAAAAAGAGCAGAGCAGCTCTGCTGGAGTGAGGCGGGTTAAGGCAGTGCTCAGCGCGTAAGAGATCACTGGAAGTTCCGTGGAGTGAATGAGGTTGCTATAACTTCTCTATCACCGGTAATAACTCATTGACCGATCTGGCCAGAAAGTCTGGGTTACTACTCATGAGCCGCTCTTCGCTGTGAGAGCCCCATGTTACGGCACATGTTTTAATACCGACTGCTTTTCCCATGAGAATGTCTACTTCAGCATCGCCAATCATTACCTCAGCACCAATGGTGAAATCCTTTAAAATATCTCGACCTCTGAAAATAGAGTCTGGAGCTGGTTTATAGTTGTTGACCTTATCTGAACCAATAACATGGAAAATAGAGTCTAGAACACCGAGTCGTGCAAGATCCCTCTCTGCAGATTCGGTCTTCTTACTTGTGAGGACTACGACAGGAAACTGTAGAGCGTTACAAGCTTCTAGAAATTCTTTGATTCCATCAAAGAGGACTGAGTGTAATCGAGAATTTTCTGCGTAGCGTTCTCGGAAATACGATAAGACTGCTGGAAGGTTCTCGGGATGTAATTCGCCCATGGTAAATTCGAGGAACGTCTTCTCTATGGGGACTCCCATCTTTTCGATGATCTCCTCTCTGGTAGGT
>JBMTVV010000199.1:0-4343 GCA_049451755.1 Bdellovibrionota bacterium | reverse complement strand
GTAAAATGGAGGACAATCCCATAACTTGTTGTCAAGACAAGGGAGTACCGAACCCGGCCACCACCTGTGGGCCACTCGTGACGGCGGAGCCTAAAAACTGACTAGTAGTAATTATCAGTGGCGTTAGCAGAGGACTCAGTCGGAGTTCCCTCCTCCCTCTCCGTGCCGTTATTCCGCTTCCAATGATTGCTTCCGTAACTGCCTGAATACCTGTCGGAAATAGTATTTTCGATGGGCTGTTCGACCTCCGGCCTTGATGGGATAACAAAACCTATGGGAGAAAAAACTCCCATTTAAAGTCACATGGCTTCTAAAACACCTCATAAGACTAGCAGAGTCTAGTAGCTGATAGAGTTTTAGCTAGGAGGATAGTATGGATTCAAATTTTCATGTGATGTCAACAAGAGGGCAGAAGCTTTCGGCAAAAAAACCTATGACTCGTACTGAGCGGGGAGCCTCGCTTGTTGAGTATGCGCTACTAGCAGCACTTATCTCCGTTGCTGCACTTGGGGCAGTGACAGCCGTGGGTGAGCGGACTTCAGATAATCTGATTATCTCCTCTTGTAAACTACAGACTAAGGTTCCGGCAGTTGAGTGTTGCAGTGATAGAGGCGTTGCTGATGCAAATAGCGTCTGCCGTTAAACTAATCTGAAGGTTTACGACTCGTTCGCATACCTACGAATCTATTTTTGTTACGACCGGAGTCTACTCTTCTAACGAGTTCAGTCGTCTCTCACGAAGTATAGAGCGACGCTTTCCCATTTTTGGCGAGAGCAGGAGAGGGTTGATCCACAGGAACAACACTCGTATGAAGTGAAAGAATTTTGTTATCTGAAATAGAGCAAGAAATTCTGAGCATATGAGTTTCCTCAAAGCCTTGCTCGAGCCACCCAACACCGATGAGCGCCGTATCTATCTCTGTTCCGTTTAAATGAGATACAGAAACGCCTAGGTCCTTGGCAAAAAAGCCATCTCGTTGAAAGAGACTTTCATAATAATCCCGAATTTCCTGCAAGCCATTACGAACTCGAGTGGAAAAGGCGGGAACATCCACACTGTCACTCGCATATAACTCTAATAGAGCATCGATATTATGCTCGTTGAGGGCGCGTAGCCAACTATCGAGAATTGCACATCGAGGACGATCTGTCGTCTCTGGATGCGAGAGGTCATGTTCACGAAATGCCCGCCGAAAGTCAGTCATCACCTCACGGCTACTTTTCCCGAGCCGGCGCTGAAAGAGGTAGTGAATGGTTCCGTGTGCAGCGAGTATAATGAGGAGTCCCTCAAATATTCCTAGCTGAAAGACGAGGAGTCCACAGAGAGCAGCAAGAAGAAAGGGGTACTTCCCATCGGACCGAACATGAGCCAAGTTCGCAATCATCTTCCAGCCAGAGTATACCATGATAATGCCAAGTGCATACTTTGGCATATGTCCAAGTACTACGGGGAAGAGCACCACGAGGAGGAGCACTGCTGCAGTGAACAGGTTTGAGACTTTTGTGTAAGCCCCAGCTACGGCATTTGTAGTGCTCTTTGCAAGTCCATCGAGGTTCGTCATACCACCGAAAAAGGTAGCTCCAAGATTCGATATCCAGATAGCAAGAAGACTATTGTTTGTATCACACTGGCGGTTGAGTGGGTCGAGCCGCTCGATTGCCACATTGCTCATGACCTGTTCGATAATATCGATCGTTGCCAGCATGGCGGCGAAAAGGACCATCTTCAGTGCAGTGAGCGCAACGAGTGCTGGTCCGCCATCTCCAAAGTTCGGGAGCGGAAGTGCAAAGTGAAGTGGTACTGACTCTATTGAAAGCATCGGGAGGGGAAAAATGTAGCTTAACCCAATACCTGTTGCCATCACTACGAAGTAAGAGAGCGCTGGCATACTGTTTTTATATGACTGGTAGAGGAAAACGAAGAGTGCAAAGGAGGAGAGCGAGAGAAGTATAAGCATTCCCTGCTCTGAACTGAGCCAGAGAGTCGTTGCACCTTCTGTTAGATAGAGAAAAGGAATGAATTTCAGCGCTATTTTTAGGCCTACTCCAGCGAGCAGTCCCTCGACAAGATAGTGGGGTACGAGTCGTAGAATGTATCCCTCAAGTCGATAATGCCAGACGATGGCCTGCATAGTAGCGGTGAGAGCAATGACGAACGGCATGTTTTCAATACCGAATGTGCTCACCCCAAGGGCTAATGCTGGGGCAAGTCCTGCAGCCACCCCAGGGACACCGACATAGTTTCCGGGACGTACCAGGAAAGTAATAAATCCGACAATGCAGGCGAGGATGACCGTGTAGAGTCCGGTCATGATCGGATAGTCGGACATGAGACAGATTCCTGCGGAAAGAGGTACTGCCATGACACCAGTAACTGTACCAGCAAGAGCATCTCGTTTGAGATGGGCGAATATTGAGGTGTTCGAATGTTCGTGAGACATAAAATAGTAATAGTGAAATATTAATTTAACGGCTCTCATTGCTGAAGAATGGAAAGCCTTTCTAATAAGAAAATTAATCTTTTGTTTGAGAACACAGCGAATGAGTCGACGCAAAGGCTTCTCGTCTCTTTATGAGAACAGTCTCCCTATCGGCACTAACTCGCCGTCGTAGTTTTATGAGTGTGCTATGAGCATTCGACACTGCAGAATATAGAGTGGAAGTCTAGGCGTGATTCGACGACCACTCGTCGAAATAACACCGGGCAGTGAAAAAGAATGAAAAAGAATAGGCGAACTATGACTCAGGAGCGAGAAGAGAGGATCAGCTCCACCTGGAGAATCGAGTAAGTCATCTCTTCCAAGCTTCGTGCCTTCTCGACCCTCAAGCTTTTCGTGTCCCTTACGATTTTCTGAATGGGATGTCTCTTCAAGTGGTGTGCTAAGGAGTATCTCTGGTTGAATCGTTACTGTAGCGAGTATGAAAGCTATCGCGAGTGCTAGGCACTGTGAAGGTGAGACCCGCTGCAGTGTCTTACGGAATCCACCCTTGTTAATGAGCTCCTTTTTGGAACAACAGTGGTAAAAACCTGAAAGGAAGTTAGCCTTACTCTTCATGAATTACTTTTATTGATATCTTTTGCGCCGTTCAGATATCAATCGGTCTGTATATCTTTTTCAGCGCTTTATTGCTCTTCTGTTATGATCTTATCCTTCGTCTTAGACGCATACCGAAACCGGGGTAACTTTTTAGTAGGGTTGTCGAAGTATCGTACCTAAAAGTAGTCGACCAGCTATTACGATATCTTAAGTGTGCACCCTAATGAATAGATCAAATAATAAAAATGCTGAAGCCAGCATCTTAATAAACCTGAAACGTTAATATTTGCATCAGGTAATATGTGCTCAGTTTTTAACATGTATCCCTAAGCACTTTTTTCTCACAGGAAACGATACCGCTTTGTTCAAGACGTAAGGGGTGTCTTAATTCTTAGGTACGAATCGTAGTTGTAGGCGGGGGAGCTCTCTACCATTTTAGCTACTGAAGGAACGAGTTCGACAGCTTCGTAGTGAGATTACTGTATGTGGTTGTTAGGTATTTACACTTTCTAGACGGATCCCTTTTGACGGTCAAATTCACGTTTGAGAGCGTCGAGCTCTTCCCACCGTGCATAGAGCCGTTCAACCTCTTTTTTTGCTTCCGCATGTTTGGCAGAGAGATCTCTACTCTTTTCTGGATCGATATGCGCATTTGGGTCTGCTACTTCTTCCTCAATGAGAGCGAGTTGAGCTTCTGCCTTTTCTATCTTTGACTCTATCTTGTTATATTCGCGTTGGTCATTATAGGTGAGCTTTGTTGCAGAGGTCTTCGGTTTTTCCTTTCGCTCTTGAGTGCTCGGCTGCGTTAAGTCTTCCTGAAGGCACTGCTCGTTCCACTGGGTGTAGCTAGCAAACTCCATGACGTTCTTGTTCGTAAAACCGAGAAAGTGAGTGCAGACTTCTTCGAGCATGAATCGGTCATGCGTAATGAGCACTACTGCCCCAGGGAACTCGAGAATCATCGTTTCGAGTGCTTCAAGCATCGAAATATCAAGGTCGTTCGTGGGTTCATCGAGTAAGAGGAGATCCGCCTCTTGCCTTACGAGTATAGAGAGCAGTGCTCGTGCCTGTTCACCTCCTGACAGGGCAGAAAGCGGTTTTTCGTGGTCTTCTGCCTGAAAGCCGAAGCGTTTGCCCCAGCCTACTACATGGAGCGATTTTTCATTATATACCACATGGTCGCTACCATCTCCGAGCAGCGCTCCGAGTGTTGAATACTCTCCGAGAGCCTCTCTTAGCTGATCAAAGTAGACGACCTTAAGGCCGGGAGCATGCTTGACCTTTCCGGTACCGCTCGTGAGCTCA
>JBMTVV010000198.1:0-4351 GCA_049451755.1 Bdellovibrionota bacterium | reverse complement strand
TTCAGGCAGATTCCTTGTTTTGCCCGAGACAAGTAGCTCGTCATGACTTTGATATTGAATTGTTGAAAAAGTCGCTTACGGATTTTGCCTCTCAAGAGGGACGTCACGTGCTTATCTTAAGCGGATGGGGAAGAGAGCAGTTAAATCGCTTTTTCCCTGAGAGTGAATTTCTCGGAAAGAACCTTGTTATATCGGCTCATAGAGGTGCTGAGGTCTTCGGCTTTAAGCAGGGTAGAAATCTCTTTGAAATGCATCCTGATGCTACTGTGCAAGTTGAGGCGCTTGAAGGAATCTTCAATGACTCCCCGGAGTTCGGAAAACGAATTCCTCGTGAAGCTGAAATGCTCGTAGGCAAGTCGAGTATTGGGTTTTACTTAGGGGAGTGTCGAGATAGAGAGGCTGAGACCGCTGTTCGCGGTGTTCTTCAGGGGCTTCTTGATCAAGATGAAAGCTATGATCAGGCGCTACGAATTTTTCAAACCAGAGACTATGTCGGACTTATCCCGAAAGCCTCCAAGACCATCGCATTAGAGGATGGAGGATTCTCCGTTGAAAATCCGGTGTCAAATACGAGTACTGCTCTGGAAGCAGTCTATAAGTCGATCAAGGGCTTTTCTTCGGCAAAGATCGAGATAGCGCACTTTATTACCTATGGCATCCCGTCACAGTCTTCGAATGCGATAGAAAAATCTCACGAGCTGGGTGGGAATACTGTCCAAATGGGGCAGTATTCAAGTCGATTAAATGCACAAGATCGCATCACCGGCATTAGTGGAGCACTTGGTATTCTTGATATCGCTTCCCGAGGGGATAGGAAAAAGCCGGATCTTGATTCGTTTCTTTCCTAAGACAGGCCTCAATTATTTCTTTATGCCTTCAGAGGCAACCGCTACGGGTATCGTACTAGGGGATTTTCTGAGCCTAACTTGTGCCTAGTCTGGTCTCCGTTCACGGCAGAAATTGCCGGAAATTCCGTCAAAATGATCAGAAAGAGGTCAGAATGAGTGTTAGGATTTTGACGAACGATGTGAACACGATTCGTTGTGCCCTCTCTAATATGCATTCTTTTACAGAATAGCTTCAAAAATTTCATATTTTCTCACTTTTCGAAAAATTGGCAGGGTTTTCGCAACTATTGTTTGTGATTCGCAGTCGTCACCAGTTTTACCCGTTGTTATGTAGTGGTTTTAAGGAGGAGTAGATGTCTTCAGTGAAAACAGATAATCAGCTCATCAATGAGTTTCGAAAGGGAGATACCGCATCATTCGAAGAGCTTATCTCTCGGTACAGTGATAAGGCATATAGCCTAGCAGCTCGGATGTGTCGAAATTCAGAAGATGCAGAAGAGGTACTCCAAGATGTTTTCACGACGGTATATAGAAAGTTGAATGACTTCGAAGGCAAGTCCAGCTTCTCAAGTTGGTTATATCGAATCACGGTAAACGCCTCATTAATGAAGCTCCGGAAGAACCGACAGAATCGTTCAATTCTCTTAGAAGATGCTCTTCCAGGGGAGGACCACACACTCCTCTTAAAGACTCCTGACTGTGAGCGCAGTGATGAAGTCGCCTTACGGCGTGAGGTGACGATTATCCTCGAAGATGCTATCGAGAAACTTCCAGATGACTATCGTCCAGTTTTTATCCTTCGGGATGTAGATGGGCTTACAAGTAAAGAGGTTGGCAATATCCTCGGGATCTCTATCCCGGCAGTAAAATCTCGGCTCCACCGTTCGCGCTTGATGTTACGCCGGAAGCTTAACCAGTTCTATGAGGAGTATAGCTCAGGAGAACAGGTAAAGTCCGCTGGAAATCTCTAACGCCGCTAGCCACAAAGGTTCACTTTCGCCTCAAAAATCGCTATACCTTTCATCTTTATGAAAGAGCGCGGAGCCGTGACGCTGCGTGCCCAATAATAGAGAGAGGTAGATATGGGTGAGATAGCAGCTAGAGAAGACGTATCCTTCCTCGGGTCATTTCAGGGTCCAGAGAGTGTGCGAGATGACCTTCTTGATACGTTCCCGTTTCACTCTCCGACGCAGAAGATCGTTACCGAAACAAGAGAGTTCTCAGCAGTATGCCCCTTCAGCGGACTACCCGATTACGCCTCATTAAAGATTACCTACTATCCAACCGGTGGGAAGTGCGTTGAGCTCAAGTCGTTAAAGTACTATGTAACCTCCTATAGAAATGTTGGAGTCTACCAGGAGGAGGCAACAGCACTCATTCGTAAACATCTAGAGACTCTCCTTGAGTGTCCAGTTGAAGTTGAAACGGTTTACAATACTCGAGGTGGCTTCGATACGATTTGCACTGAAGGCGTACTTTCGGCACCTGAAGGTGCGAGTGTTTCCTAAGGCGCTCTGAAGGATTCACCCTCTCTCTGTATTCTATTATGCAAATACTTGATCCGAAAAAAGCGCTTGTTGTCCTCTCGGGCGGGCAAGACTCTACAACGTGTCTCTTTTGGGCACTCGAGAAGTTCCCGTCAGTGCAAACGATAACCTTTGATTACGGACAGCGTCATCGGATTGAGCTTGAGAGCGCCGCTGCTATTGCCCAAGAGGCAGATGTCAAAAATCGGCTTATTCGCCTAAGTGGCTTACAGGAGTTAGGCGGCTCCAGCCTCACTGGGAATGAGGAAGTGAGTGGGGAATTGCAGGATAATGGCCTTCCGAACTCATTTGTTCCGGGAAGGAATCTTATTTTCCTCTCCTACGCAGCAGCGTATGCCTATCAGGAGAATATAAAGCATATCGTACTCGGAGCATGTGAAACGGATTTTAGTGGATATCCTGACTGCCGGGAAGATACCCTCGTTCGGACAACTGAGGCGCTTTCCCTGGGGATGGAAGCAGATTTTGAGTTACATACCCCCCTCATGTCTCTGACGAAGGCCCAATCTGTTGTCTTGGCGAAGGAAGTTGGAGCCTTTCAGGCACTTCGGTTGAGTCATACCTGTTATAATGGCGTGCGTCCTCCATGTGGAAAGTGTCCGGCGTGTCTCCTTCGCGCGAGAGGATTTCAAGAAGCGGGGGAGGAAGACCCTCTCCTTGCAGACTCATAGTCGACTATTACGAAAAGAAACATTCGATTTTTGTGCCCTCTCCTTAAAGTCGGGGTACAATAAGAGTGTACACACCGCATTACTTGAATTCATTCATCCTGATGGAGTCGCCTAAAGGCTCTTACAGGCTTTGTTTGCGTACATACGAGGAGAAGTAGGTTTTTTGCAACGGCTCGGATTTTGCCTTTTTCTAACGTTAGCTCTGAGCGTCCTGTCGGGATGTTACATGATGCCGATGAACGGCAACTACGCAGGGCCTGTTCCACGGCCTCCGCACCTTGATGTGTATTATTCAAAGGGAGACTCGTATCAGTCATTTACTGAAACACTCGTGAAAGAGCGAAACGGGTATACCCAGAAAAATATCGTCATTCAGTCAGAAGCAGGTGAGATCACAATTGATTACTTTTTCCATGATGAGCCGAATGATGACCTCGTCTTTGTGTTCCCGGTTCTTGGGGGACGTCCGATGCTCTCAAAGTACTTTGCGAAGTACTTTGCCCGAGAAGGGCTCGATGCAGCAGTCGTTGCCCGCGTGAACGACTTTAAAGAGAAAGAGAACTTCTTACACATCGAAGAGGTGTTACGGAAGGGAGTCGTGCGAGACCGGATTGCGATTGATTTTTTTGAGAAGGAGTACGGCAAGAAGGACTTTGGCACTTTCGGGATGAGTCGTGGTGGAATTAATGTAGCGATTAGTGCTGGAGTGGATGAGCGGCTACAGTACAATATTATCGCGATGGGGGGTTCTGGGCTCATTGATGTATTTGAATTTTCGAGAGAACATCGAATTCGTCGGTTCATTCAAGAGGTGCAAGAAGAGCAGGGAATCTCACGAGAGGAGTTTTTTGAGTATATGCGGACGAATGTCATTACTGACCCGACACGGGTTGCAAAGCATATGGACGCACGAGATACCCTCCTTATGATCTCAACATGTGATAAAACAGTGCCATACCGAAACGGACTACAGCTACGGGATGAAATAGGAAATCCTGAGACGATAGTACTTGCCGCTGGACATAAAACGAGTGTGCTCTTTACACAGTTTCTTCCTGTGCTACCTCCGTGGTCAGAGGTGTGCATCTTTCCATTTGATTACATCGAAACAGAGGCAACACACTTCTTTAACGAGAAATTTGAGCGAGAAACGTTTTGGACGAGGTTAAAACTGTTTCCGTTTAGACTCCTCCGACTTATTCCGAGTACTGCTGTTCAAGTCTTTGATGTGCTCGTTGGAACCGATGATGAGAAAGAGCATAAAACTAACAGCAAGGGGGAAGAG
>JBMTVV010000197.1:0-4356 GCA_049451755.1 Bdellovibrionota bacterium | reverse complement strand
TATAAAGAAACGACCAGAACTTTTTCTGTACAGACTCTTCTCGAGGCTAAAAAAGCTTTAAGCAATGCGACCAAGGGTCTTACGAGGGGGTTCAGTGACGGTTCTTTGAATTCCCTTGTAGATGTACCAGTTTGTAACGAAACGATTTCCACGGAAAATATTGACCTCAACAACTTATGTCAAAGCCAGGATGTTGTACAAACGGAAGAAATCACTACTAATTCATATATGAATTCAATAGATTTTCCACAGAATAAGCAAAATGAGCAATTTGAAGCATGTGAATCTGATGGCGCACCTTTTCCTGAAACCGAAGTAAATTTGGTTCTTTATCCACAGGCAACGGAGCCAACTGTTCTGCACTCGGTTAACTTTTTTTGGAGGGATGCTAAGTAATCCCTGTCTGGTTGGTAACATGTGAGGAAGCAGAGTAGGTGTAGTGATAGAGCGACGCAGCTATATAAAGTAAAGAGATAGAAACCAAAATATGACTCATGAAGAGATTCACCACATTATGTAAAGAGACGAGGTCACCAGTGTTCAGAGCTGTTTCCACAGCTATCATCGTTTTTCTCTACCGGTAAGTTTGCGATATGCATCCTTATCGAACTCGAAATAATCACAGGTTATTTCATCACCTATAGCGATATCCACACTCGATACGGATTGACCCTGGTACAGCCCATTTGATTCGGAATGAGTATTGGCCGAGCTAGAATGGTTCATGAATCTGGCATTATCGCCACAGAGGATATAATTCCCTGACTCGAGACATTGATAAGCATAGTGCATCACTTGCTCAACTGCGGGAGAGGATAACGACTTCAATTCTTCCTCGGAAAAAGTAAGGTCTAGTCCCTCTTGGTAGACCCACAGCACTGTCCCTTTTGGAATTACCTCTTCAGCAAAAAGGCCGATGCCCTGAATTGAACTCGCTTTAAGAGAGGTCTTACATAACAGCAATGAAAAAACTCCGAGCATAAAAGGTTATAGAGGAGTCCTCTCCTCTTTACGTACCACTCTTCCCTACCTGCCACCATCTTTTTTCATAGCCAGTCCGAGATACTCCAGAGCGCCGGCAATGAGGGGACGGTCACCATTAATGGAAGGTGCACTTATGAATTAGGTAACCGGCCCCTTTAAAAAAAGCTCTTGTACGACTTCTCTCGGGGAACAACCTCGGATTAGAGGCTGAGATCTCTAACCATGACAAGGACGCGATCTCCCCTAGAGGTGATTTCTTCAAGGGGCTGCCAACCAGCCCTTGCGTATAGACCTCCATCAAGTTTCTCTGTTTGAAGGTAGAGTTTAGCAATCCCAAGTTCTTGCGCTAGCTGCGAGGCCCAACTGATCATTTTGCCAGCAATTCCATATCCTCTCGCTTCAGGTGAGACAAAAACGCTACCGAGCCAGTGTTCATATTGTGGAAACTCTTCCATCTCGCGAACTTTCAGCTGGGCAACTCCTAAAAGGGCTTCACCTTGGCTAGCTACTATCGGTAGGGGCAGCCTATCTCGATGCAGTTTTTGCATCAGTCTTTCAGTTGTAGCTTCAACTGAATTTCCCGACTGCTTATATCCCCATTCAGTGAAAAACCACTGGGCAATCTGTGGGACAAACTCTTGCCTATCTGCAAGAAACTCCAATCGAACGTCTGGTTCAGAGCTCACACTCATAGAAACTTCTCTCTCGTTAAGGAGGGATAACCTTGAAGGCGCTGCCTCGGCTATTCCTCTCTAAGTATCACCATCTTCCTTTCATACGAACGGAGTTTACATACAACTCTATTCTCACGTGGCTAATAGCACTATCGATACGATTGCAAAGCAAAAACCAATTATTTGCTTCACGGTAAGAGTCTCACCAAGGAAAAAATATGCTGCAATCACTACAATGGCAGGATACATAGCAGTAACTACCGAAACGAGAGAAATAGGACCTTTAGAGGCAGCGTAAAGGTAGGCAAGCCCACCTCCAAATCCAACAACTCCTGTCAAAATAGCGAGAGAGGAACCAGCAATATGAAATGCTGGACGAAATTTCATAGTAGCTAATACGACGACACCCAGTAATAGCGCGCCGAGCACTTCGTATACCAAGACGCTTCGAGGTGGCAAATATTTCGTAGTAATCTTGGGAAGAAAGCCCCAGATGCTCCAGAGCGCCAATACGCTGAATGAGGCTGGCAACCACTCCTTCATACAACTGCTCCTAACCGTTTTTGTAGCAAACGATTTACAAGATATGGAAAAATGAAATGTTTTTCACAGGCGAACTGCCCCTACTATCCTCGTTTTTGACCGATAATCAAAGTAGTTTCGTATTGAGTCTTCTTAGGAGTCTCTTCACGAAAGATATCAGTCAATCGGCGAATCAATTCGTCTTGGATTGGCCTTTCAAGAGCCGCTATGCTCGACCAGGTTCGAAGACTGTCGGCTCGCTCCTCAGGAGTACGAAACTCCTCGGTCTCTGGTGCTAGGTATCTACGGAGCTGGCATAGGCTGAAGAGCTTGCTCGCTACAAGCCCAGCCAGATCGCTCACAGAGGCCTCTTCATATTCCTGTGGTGTCATCGGGGAATACTCAGGAAAATATTCCTGATATAGCTTGGTTTCTCTTGATTCCCCTTCCGCTACAGTTGGAATCGACCTTTTCCAAAACGCAGCAAACCATCCTCCTAGCTTGAGTATCTCAGCCACCTTGATATAGCCCACTTCTGGATCAACCCAGTGAAAGCTCTGTGCGGCGAAGACCAAGTCAAAGCTAGAAGGTTCGACCTTCGCTTCCTCGAAGGTTACGTTCTGTACCGTAACGGCATCAAAGGACGATAGATTACTTCGTAGTTTGTCAGCGAGATTTGAGCCTGGCTCTATGCAAACAAGCTGCGAGGCATCCGAAACAAACTGGAGACTGGCTTGACCAGTCCCGGCACCAATTTCACAGAGTGCGGCATCTTTCTTTAGTCCGGAAATCTTTTTGATGTCCGCAATAAGTTCAGCATCATAACCGTCGCGATACTTGTCATACTCGTCAGCTACGTTGTCGAATGATTGTTTCAGTTCAGTCATAAAATTTCCTGACAAGGAAACCACATTTCTTAGGCTTCTGTTGGCAGATTAGGAACTGGGCAAAAAGCACTGATTACCGCCACGATATCAAGAGGCTCTAAATAGTCAAAACAGAAGAGGGCACAAAAGATGATGGCCTAAAAAATGGTGATAGGTGAATAGTGGCGCTCGTGAACTTTAGGGGTAATAGAAAATAACCAAGCAGAAGGGCATGCTCAGCAGAGTGCTCTAAAACAACCACCTCGCTAAACTCCTCACCTTCTTCCTATAAGAATCATATTGATTCTCACCTGTTCGTATACAAGACTTATCTCATCACCGCCGGAGATATGCTATGAGCACAAACACCATCGAATCTATCCTCCACGAAGAACGCGCCTTTTTACCCCCCTCACCAGAGGTAGCAGGAACTCCACAGTGGCTTATTCACTCGCTCGATGAGTACCACCGACTCTATGAGCAATCACTTCAAGACCCAGACTCGTTTTACCGTGAAATGACAAAAGACCTCACTTGGTTTTCTCCATGGACGAAAGCATGCTCTTTCACCGCACCTGATGCTCATTGGTTTGCCGGGGGAACAACAAACCTTTGTTACAACTGCGTTGATAGACATGTCGAAAACGGCTTCGGAGACGAGACTGCTATCATCTGGGAAGGTGAGCCAATGAAAGACGGCACACCAGAGATTCGACGCATCACATACCGAGACCTCCAGCAAGAGACAGCAAAGCTCGGGAATGCCCTAAAGAATATGGGCGCAAAGAAGGGTGATGTTGTCACCATCTACATGGGAATGGTACCCGAGCTCGCAGTTGCTCTTCTCGCCTGTGCGCGTATTGGTGTTGCGCACTCGGTTATCTTCGGTGGCTTTTCAGCACAGGCTATTGCCGATCGAGTCCAAGATGCAAAATCACGAATTATCATCACAGCAGATGGACTCAATCGACGAGGACAAATTATTCCCCTCAAAGAAAAAGTCGATGAGGCGATATTCCTCCTCGAGCACTCAATAGTAGAGAAAGTCATTTACGTGAAACGGTGCGGTAATCGGGTAAAACACTCACATGAGCAAGATGTAACTTGGGACTCTCTCATGGAGAGCACCTCTGATGACTGCCCACCAGAACCACTTGATTCAGAGCACATGTCTTTTCTCCTGTATACCTCAGGATCAACAGGCAAGCCTAAAGGTATTCAACACACTATCGGGGGATACATGGTACATACGTATCTCTCTGCCAAGTACGTGTTCAATCTCATTCCTGACGCTGGGCAGGTCTACTGGT
>JBMTVV010000196.1:0-4414 GCA_049451755.1 Bdellovibrionota bacterium | reverse complement strand
ATCGGTCTCGTCCGATTACGTCCGGACGCGAATTGGAAATTGGTGGTAGCTTCGCACCTGATGGAAGAAGTCTACTAACAGCCGTATCACTCGGAAAGCAGTCCCATATCGTTCTTATGCGCCCCGATGGGACCCCAGTCCGAAAGCTCACATCACAGTACGGAGTAATTGATGTATCACCAAAGTGGTCGCCGGATGGCGAGCGCATTGTCTTTTGCTCCAACCGCTCGGGTGGGCCACAGATTTACGTGATGGATAAAGAGGGAGGCTCCGTGCAGAGAGTCAGTTTTACAAATTCGAGCTACTGCACATCTCCGGATTGGTCTCCTAAGGGTGACCGGATTGCGTTCGTCTGTCGCTCGGATGGTGGGTACAACATTTACACATCTCGACCAGATGGAACCGATCCACTGCAGCTGACAAGCTCGCTCTCTAATGAGGATCCTGAGTGGTCTCCGAACGGGGAAGAGCTGGCATTCTCAACGACATTCGGAAGAACGGGTTCATATAATATCGCCGTGATGCGTGCAGATGGAACTGGATTTCGCCTTCTCTCGAACTCTCGAACTGATGATACGGATCCAGCTTGGGGCCCAGTTCCCTTTTCGTAAGTACTCGTTTTGTGCTAAGAGCTCGTAAAGCAGGTAACTGAGGAGTAACTTCCTTTAATCAAAGGGAAAATATGGTATCGGAGGAAGCCTTTATAGTTGGCGATGTTCATTCACGTCGCTCATCTAGCGGGCCAACAGTGATCTTGATGACAGCGCTTCACGGCAATGAACCTGCAGGGGTGGCAGCCGCTAAGCGAGTGATCGCCGAGCTAGAGAGAGCCGGGCGTGATTTCAGTGGCCGTCTAGTCGCTCTTCTCGGGAACCCCGAAGCATACGATGCCGCTTTACGCTACCAAGACCTTGACCTTAATCGTCTATGGACCGAGGACATGCTAGGTGATCAATCTATTGGAAAAGAAGCTGAAATTATCACTCACCTAAAAAACGTCTTTCTTTGCATCGTCAAAAACGCAAGACAAGCAGGGCCAGTGTACGTGCTGGATCTCCATACATCATCTGGAGAGTCTCCACCCTTCATGGGTGTTGCAAACATCTCCTGCTGCATCGATTTCGCTCAACACTTCCCACTACCGTGTTTCCGTGGGTTAGAGGAGAGGGGACTAGAGGGGCTTTTTTACGTGTACTCGTCACAAGCGAACATTCCGACCGTTATGGTCGAGGGTGGGCAACACTCAGCACCTAGCTCTATAGATAATCTTGAGGCGAGCATCTGGATGGCCCTGTTCGCGGCAGGATGCCTTAACGCGAACGACTCGCTGACTGCAAGAGCGAGTTTAGCTCGAGAACTGCTTCAGAGGCTATCAGCTACGCTACCCGAGTGGTTTGAAATCTTCCATATCCATCAACGTACACCAAGCGATGAATTTCGCATGCTACCAGGCTTTCAAAGCTTTCAGCCTGTTTCCAAAGGAGAGTGCCTAGCATGGGATCAGAGTGGGGAAATCCTTTCCCCAGCCGACGGTATGATTCTTCTTCCTCTTTACCAAGAGCAGGGCACAGATGGCTTTTTTCTGATTCGGGAGGCAGGCAGTCGAGGCAAATCCCGACCTGATGCACGTTAGCCCACTCTAGGCTAACTGAGTTGGTTTTGAGCCATGTTTGGGTCCTAACACCCTAGAACGCCGTATTCTGCATGCTGTGAGTCTCATGTTCGGGGGAAAATACACTCTATCCCTTAGGTTCTACATGATTCGTGATTTAACACCTTGAAATTTCGGCTCTAGTATGTTGTAAACAGGGAGGTTTTCTCGGGTAGAGCGCTGTCGATATGGATCTTAAAAACCTCTATGTAAGCAGGCTGTCAGAAGTATCTGAGAAGTAATTTGGAGAGTCACAGAATGAAATCAGTCAGATTAACAATACTCACTTTGAGTGTGCTTTTTATTACGGCATGTACGTGTACTACACGGTCACGTTCTATCGATAACGTGCCTTATGCGGAAGCAGGAAGAGTTTTGAAGGATGTCTATTACGCGTTTGATAAGGCAGAGCTTACTGTCGAAGCTAAAGAAAGCCTCAAGCAGAGCGCTGAATGGTTGAAAGACCACTCTGGCGTTGAGGTTACTCTGGAGGGTCATTGTGATGAACGTGGCACTCGAGAGTACAATCTCGCTCTAGGGCAGCGGCGTGCTCAATCTGCTTACGACTATCTTCGTGGGCTTGGCATTGAGGGTGAGAGAATGAGCATGGTGAGCTATGGAGAAGATCAGCCATTAGCACCAGGCCATAACGAGTCAGCGTGGTCGCAGAATCGTCGAGTACATTTCAGAGTTGAAAAGTAGTCCACGTTTTCCTCTTGTTTCACGAGCTGCATTTCGAACATGTGGCCATGGACGAGGTAATACGGCGGTGCACTGAGGCTGAGGTCTCATGCGCCGCCGTTTTTCATGCAGAACTGCCTTGTTGAGGAATATTCGTCGGAAAATCCTCTGCCTCCATTCTCGCCGTTGTGCTTGCTCATTTTCTTCGCTTAGACTAGGGATCATTATGAAAACTGGATGTTTTAACAATTCTCTCTACTTCACACTACTCGCCACCATATGTGGTCCGTTGTGTGGATGCTCTCTCCCCGGACAGTTTCTGGGACGAATAGACAGACTCGAAGGTGGGCTTGAAGATATGAGGAGCGTGCAGGCTGAGCTGACAGCTCGGGTTGATGCTCTTGAGGATCGAGCAAGGCGCATATCTGGAAGGATTGAAGAGGTTGAATTCTCGCAGAATCAACAGTTCAGTGGGGATGTAGACACCCTTAAGGCAGACCTCTCTCGTCTGCAAAAACGTCTGCCACCGCCTGCTCTCGTTCCTGTCCTCGCTCTTGAAGCAGATGAAACTCTGGCAGCGACACTCGAACCAGAGCTCTCTCGGATATTTACCAATGAGCTTACGAGACTGAGAACTGGCAACTATCAAGTTGCCTTACCAGGGCTTCAGTCTCTCGTTGCAAGTCAGATTCCACTTGATATCCGAGCTCGCGCTTTGTTTTGGACGGCGGTGTGCTATGAAGGACTCACAGATAATCCAAAGGCGCTTGCCTCCTACCTTTCGCTTGCAAATGAATTTCCTAGCCATGAGCGCGCGCCACTAGCGCTCTTCCGACAGGCATCTGTGCTCATTCGCATGCGAGATATCAGTACGGCACGTTTGACTCTTCAGAAACTTATAGCTCAGTTTCCTAATTCTCTTGAAGCAAAAGATGCTCAAGAAAAATTAAAGAAGCTTCAGTAAGAGCTTGCCACATGCTTTCGCTCTACCGTTTTCCGACTCACCTGAACCAAAGTACAGTCGGTGAGATTGCCTGCACTATCGGAAACTTCGATGGAGTCCACATAGGTCATGCAGCGCTTATTCAAGAGCTTGTTTCGTTGGGTAGAGCTCGGGGTCAGGTCCCTGCAGTAGTTTCCTTTTATCCGCATCCGCTCACGATAATTCGTCCAGGCTATACTACGGAGAAAATTACATCGCTAAGGCAACAAATAATACTTCTTGACCAGCTTGGAGTTGAGATTTTATATCTTGTGCATTTCACCAAAGAGGTCGCGAATCTCTCACCAGTTCACTTTTTTGAGGATGTTCTGCTCAAAAAAATAGAGTGTAAGTCACTTATAGTTGGAGCCGACTTTCATATTGGGAAGAATCGGAGCGGGGACACCGAGGTCTTGGAAAAGCTATGTGAAGCGCACTCGGTATACTTTCATATCAGCTCTCTCGTTACCTGTGATGCTCAGGAAAAAGTTGGATCTCGAGAAATTCGAAGAGTGATGAAAGAGGGAAATATGCAACTCGTCCAATCGTTTCTCGGACGCCCATTAGCCATCGAGGGCAAAGTGGTCCGAGGTGATGGAAGAGGTCGAACGATAGGTTTTCCAACGGCAAACCTTCACGTACGATTTCCTATTCCCCTGCGTCGCGGTGTATATGCCGCCAGAGCCTCAGCTAGCGATTTCCAGAATATTCCTGCCGTGCTGAACATTGGGGTTCGTCCCACATTCTCTCGTCATGACTCCGAGAGTGAAAGAGTATCAATAGAGGCGCACCTATTAAGCGATACAACGCTGGATTTATATAATAAGCGGCTGACCCTAGAGCTTCTCGGTTTCATTCGAGACGAAAAGACATTTCCTTCCGTTGATGATCTGAAGAGGCAAATAGAAGCTGATATACATGAGGCTCAGGAATTGCTGCAATGAAAGAGGTAGATATTACGGTACCCTCGGGCTTTGAAGGACGGCTAGATCAGCTGCTCCCTGAACTTCTGCAAATGCAAATAAAGGAAGAAATATCTCGCTCCCAACTGAAACGGCGAATCCAGAATGGTCTTGTTCTTTTAAACGGCACTCCTGTCT
>JBMTVV010000195.1:0-4452 GCA_049451755.1 Bdellovibrionota bacterium | reverse complement strand
TGGCTCCCAAAGCTCTCCTCTCTTCACACACTCATGAAACCGCTCGAGTTCATCGTGCACTAGAACTGGATCACCATCACTCTCATGCATAGCCCAGCCCACAAATGCCTGGCAGGCCGTATAATCGAGCCGACCGAACTCCTCATACATTTCAGAAGCTGTTCTTGGTGGCAAGCTAATAGAGCCGACGTTAAGACCAACGGTCAGGGGAGCGTACGTTTCCATAGAAAACATGTGTCCACACCCATGGACCTGTTTTCCACTATACCTATCGACGGCATGAATAATATCATATATCGCCTCAAGAACGATGGGGTGGTGAGGGCCAAACTGTTTTGTCCATGTCCCTTTTGTATCAGGCACAAAGCCTCTTGATGCTGCGAGAAGATACTGCGTTAGATCTTCCGAGCCGATATTTACGAACTGCACCTCTTTAAGAATAGGATGAATGCCTCTTACTGCAGCTGGAGTCTCAATCATAGCACCAATAGTCACGTTCTCGACTGGAGGAAAAATATTTCGCTCAGCTAGCTCTTTCCTTGCCCTGTGCAACTCGTTTTTAAGCTCTCTTAGCTCCGCTGCGTGAGTGACCATGGGCGCCAGAATAGCGACAGGACCCTGCTCTGAAGCTCGGAGTAGCGCTCGAAGCTGAACTCTTAAAACTGCTCGCGTCTCCTCGTTGAGCAAGCTATGCCGAATACCACGATCTTCGAGCTGGGGGTTTCCCTGAGAAAATCCTGTGTCAGACTTTTCTCCACCCCAATCTATTAAACGAAAGATAGGCGCCGCTTTATTTGAAGCCTTTAGGACAGGCTGGTAGAGGCGAAACTGCCCTTCTTCATTGCGCTCAAGACGGCGAGCATCAATCACTTCTTCAGTTCGGAATAGTCCGATATCACCGCTACCATCCGGCCACACCTTTTGGATATCAGCTAATTCCTCTGGACGATTTATATTAGCTGAAAAGTGAATAGCTTCCTCTCTACACCGCGTTAGTGCGTAAGAGGATTGAATCTCTGTCAGTGTATTGGTTGGAATTCTCTCTCCCTGTTCTTGATGGAATTCAGTAATCCAGGCCGTTGTTGGATTTAGCCAGATACTCCCTGATCCTCCATCCATAAATATATGGTTACCATCAGCTATTTCTCCGGTTTTTATCTTATCTGTAATCCCCTTTACGTATGTAATAGCAGCCCATCCAAAGGTTGCAGCTTGTATTTTCGCATGCGCTGCACCCTGCTCCGTAATAAAACCAACAATATTTTCTTTTGGTAAAGCATGCTTAAGATGTGAAGAACTGATGCGCTTGCCCACCAATATCGTCCCAGGCGGGATGGGTTCACACACTAACGACGAAACTATATTAGATTGAAACGACATCCGAAGATCTTGAACCTCTCCGCCCAGCTCCTTAAAATGTAAAGCCTTATTTTCCTCCAGCTTCTTTTCGGTCAACACTAATCCTCTATATACCGCGTATTCTGCGGTAAATGGGTCTTCCTTTGAGAAGCATCTTGAGAGAAATGCCTGCGCCTCCTTGTGCCCTGCTTCCGCTAACTCTAGCTGCATTTTAAATATTTCTTCATGCTTTCGAATCTCTTTATCAATATCAGCAGGATTTTCGCTAACATCAGAAGACGTTCTATTTCTGGACAACAAGGTAAGCTTTGTTTCCTGGTACTCTATTTTCAGATCATCTTTCGTTCGCTCAAATCCAATAGAAAGCCTCTCTTGCTGTTCCTCTAGCGTAGTCGGATAGTCAGCAAACTCCTCTTTATCCCACTTCTCATCGAAAGCGGGTAAGATTCGTATTGTCCCTTCTACGAGACCCGCATGCTCCGGTCTTCCCGCGAGAGTAGCACTCGGAAACGGTCGGTCACGTGGGACAGGCTTACCTCGTCCTGGAAACTCGCCCGAGTTCGGAGCAGTAGCATTTTTTAGGTCAATATCTTTGGCTACCTTCGAAGCAGCTGACTGAGAAGTATCTTGATTTTTAGGTTCCACAACGCTCTCTTTCTATTTGCTCTTTTTAAATTCATTGACCGATTTGCTCACATCACCTGCGGTGAATGTGAACCTACGGATACCTCTTCGTTATGGAGAGGCGAGCTCTTTTTGAACCTTAAACAGAAAACCAACACGAAAAAATCTTTGTATTTCGTACCGGAACGTGAGTGGTGAACAGCACCTTGAAAAAGGAGAAAAAAACCAGAACAGAAGACAAACACGGCAATATCAGCAGGTTAGAAGAAACCTGTGTGGATGAATCTGCTCACTCAGGCGGAAGACCGTAACAAAGAAGAGCTCTTTACTCAAGTAAACCGACGTGGCGAACCACCTCTTACTATCCCAGCCTGCCGCGGTGAAAAGAAGCGCGTTAAGCCACTGATCCGTAGAGGAGGAAGTGTCCTACTCACGATATCAATCAAGAGTAGAAGCAGTGCTACCAGTAGTAAAAATTCCGTCTCGTAACGACGGACCTTATCTTGCTCTGTTCGACTCGCTTGTCCAAGGATCTCTTCTGGCAAAGTATTTACTCCACCCCCCGTTCCTCGAGCCAGGTCACTTAACATCTCTATCTGCACCGGCTCTGAGCGTAATTCGTCACGGGCACCTCCTCCCGGTTGAATCATTATCGGTCCGAATTTTTTCTCTCCTACACGACCCGAAACGCTCAGTGGAGCACTCCTCCAAATATCTTTTGCAAGCCGTACCTGATACCGCCCCTCTGCTACTTGCTTCGGCACAAAGCTCTTTACCTCTCCTGAGTTTTCAGTGAGTGATAGCTCAGTAAGTACTGCTCGCTCTTCGTATAAAACGGTATCAATCACAAGCTCTGCACCGTCAAAGAAACACCGCAAATCTTAATCCGGTTCATCTCCGCTCTATCGACTCTCTCCCGCCTTCACCTCTGGGAAGAGCAACTCCTCCCAGAATCGACGAAACGACTCCCATGCAATCCACTGAGACGACCAGCGGCCTGTCATATCTGTCGTTACAGCAACGGTGCGTCCTCCTCCGACAACTCTTGTTGCAAGGAGTGGCTCTGCCTTCCCACCCCCTGTGACTAAAAGCTCTACGTACTCAGAGCGTCTGGGCTTTGTACTCACGTATCCTTCAAGTGGTGGATACTGCTGAAGTGAGACCGAGAACGGCTCTGCACTCCGGTCCGTCCGACGACGTACCGTATATTCTCTCGTCTCCTTCATGGTGTCTTCACGGGTACTCACCTGAACATCAGAGAGAAAGATGCGAGGTAACGCACTTGCATCACCCGTCTGATAAAAACTCCCACCACCGTACTGCGCCATGCTCCTTAAGAGACTCGTCTCAGCATCGACTCCCATCATCACGGTCGAGACCGTTATTCCCCTCATCCGCATCTGTTGTACGATTTGTAAGTACTGAGGTCCCGCATCAGGAATTTGTCCATCGGTAAGCACGATAACATGCTTACGACCTGCCGGAGTGTTCACGAGTCCACGTCGAGCTTCATCAAGTGCAGGATATAGATTTGTCTTCCCAGCTGCATAGAGCGTCGCAATTCGCTGAATCGCCATATTTCGATACTCCGCTAGTCGACGGAGCGGAAACGCAATGAACGGGGTCGTATCAAAACCAATGACACCAAAGTAATCAGCATCTTTTAAATTACGAACAACTTCACGGGCTGCTTGCTTTGAAAAATCCATCTTCTGCCCGTACTTCATACTCGCTGATTTATCGAGTACGAGTTGTACTGCCACATTCACCCGCTTGAGTTCCTTTCTCGGAATGAGAGACTCAACAGGAAGAAGTGCATCGATCTCCGTCCCTACGTATCCTCCGAGGCCAAAGCTGCGCTCACCACCAATAACCACGAGGTCACCCCCCGCTCGAACATACTCAGCAATCTCATCTCTTACCTGCGCTGGAATCGCTTTATGCCGGATATTGTTGAGCAGAATCGCTCGGTACTGACTGAGTGACTTCTCACCCGACGCACTCATGCCTCCATCAACCTGCACCTTCATTTGCTGAAAGAGGTTCATGAGGTAACGGTTCTCTCCAGCACTCTCTCCCAAGAGCAACACTCGCTCTCCTGGTCGCGAATGGAGATACCACGTACGGCTTATGGGCTTGCCCTGTAATGATGCGGGAATAAATCGCACTTCAACTTCATCGCGATCGCGAGTCGTTGGCGGAACGGAAAGCGGTCGAACGACACTTCCCTCAGGCTCAAGCGTTACTTCCTCTTCCGAGACAAGCTCCCCATTGATGTACAGTGATATCGTTCCAGACTCTCGATTCTTGCTCCGTGAGGCGATAGTCACACTCCCCTCTACCGCGTTCCCCTTCTCTCGGTGAAGGGGAAGCGAAAGATTATCAAGAACAACACCCTCCTCACGGCGCTTGAGATCCTTTCGTACCTGTGGAAAGAGGCGGATATTTTTCTCTCGAAGCGCTGCTATC
>JBMTVV010000194.1:0-4452 GCA_049451755.1 Bdellovibrionota bacterium | reverse complement strand
TATGGTGGATTACGGCAGGCGCACTTTGATTTTGATGATGTGCGTACGCTACCGGGTATACAGCCAGGGGATACGCTTATTATTCCCTCAAGTAATCCAACAGGTCTTGAACGCGGAACTGGAATAGCAGCCTCTCTCGCGGCAGTGCTCTCATCAATCGGTTTAATCGCCATCGGACTATAGGTTGATACTGCGTGGTACCAAATATCGATAGCGCGGGTTGATAGTATGCTGCTAGCGCTAGTGAAAAACGCCAATCGGATATCATGGTGATTCCGAGAAATGAAGGACGTATATGTTTGCTGATCTAAGCACGATTCCTCCATACTTGCAGGAATGCATGACACAGCCCGAATTTAAACGGATGCTATTTCGAATAATTAGAGAACAAGAAAAGACCCGATTTCAGAGCCATGCCATAGTTTCGGACGGGAGTAATGAAGAAAAATCGCTCTTTACGATTGCACTCGGGATGAGTTACGCATCGTTTCTAAGGCGACGAGTTCTCTTACTCTCATTCTCTCACATAATGGAACATCTCAGGATCCCATTTGGAACACGCACATTCTCAGGCGTAGGTGAGGAAGGAGCGAGAGGGTCAGGACAAGGACCACACCTCTGTATCCTATCAGATATGACTTCTATTTTGACCCGAGAAAATTGTAATCACAAGGAACGTGATGTATGCAACGCTTCTTCTCACTCAGTGGGTACCGAGTTCTTGCTGGAACCATTTCTTAAGACGCGAGCGGATTACTTTGATTTGATTCTCATTGATACGCAAGATTTGAGTAGCTGCGTAACGACAGCCGCAGATCCAGTCGTACTTGCATCACAATCTGACCGAACGCTATTTCTCCTAAAGCAAGGCAAGATCGAAGCTGAGTCACAAAGGCGCTTACGAGAGGCATTTGATAGTGCTCATGTTCATCAACTCGGCGCCATCATCGTTTCTTAATGGGAGGCTATGTGACATCCGTCACGGTACCAGGTTTGTAGTTTTTGCGCGTGGGAGATCGGAGCATGATAGTAGAGCGAGAGATAAGCATAGATGAGGTACTCACATGTGTACGTCGTAATCTTTTTGGTGGAGTGTTATGCCTCGTCATTGGCATCGAATTAGCGGTAGCTATCTCCTTGATATTACCGAAGTGGTATAAGTCAGATACTGTACTCGATATTCAATCTCGATATTTTCGGAATCCACTGGTGAGCGATCTCGTATCGGAAGTTACTGATCCTACTGAGCTGAAATCACAGAGAGCCGCCCTGATACAGAGAGCTCTTCATCAAGATTTCCTCGACGAGCTCGGTGAAAAATTCCATCTTTTCGAGAGTCTCCCAGAGACTAGAGAACGGCGAATTGAACGGAATGAACTGCTAAAGAGTATTGAATTCCACTCACTCGGCGCTACGAGCTTTCGATTGTCCGCAAGAGCAACGAATTCGAAAACCGCGCTGAAGCTCACCGAAGAGGTGCTTGAGCAGGTTACGCACATCATTATTGCCGCTCGCTATGGGGGTCTGTTACGTGCGCAGATGGCCATTCAATCTCAAGTGGAGTTTCTCGCTAAGACTCTTCAAGACTTAGGCAGGGTGAGGGAGGTCGAACAGCTTAAGGGACGTCTGCAGACAGTGCAGGAAAAAGTAAGGGGAATGAGCGCCCGGTTCACCAAGGAACACCCGGATCTCATCGCACTGAAGAAAGAGTCTATGGAACTCTCTCAGCAGTTAAAGAGAAGCTCTGGCCAATCGACTATTTTTGATGTTGATGTGGATGCGAGGGCCTTCACGCACTCCGAATCTGAGACTCCAATACAAGATATCTACCATGAGCTCCTCAAGAAGCTGAGTCATTTAGAAATTGTGCTCCGAATGGAGGAGGCCCGTGATGATGGTGAGGTTATGTACCTTTCCATTTTAAAGGAGCCAAGTGAGGCGATCGAGCCCTTCGCACCTAGTCTCGTTCGATTGCTGTTTGTTGGCGCCCTCTGTGGGCTTCTTGCGGGCATTCTTCAGGCACTTTACTTTGAACGAAAGAGGTCGCTTGAGGTTACAACGGAGCGATTTCTTGATGACTTCGGCATAACGCACCTTGGACACCTTCCCGCATTACCTTCTGTCAAGCAATTAGCGCTCGCTTCGATAGGAACACTTCCACGTGCGCTTCCTCCACCCGCAGAAGAGGACCTCTGATGCCAGCGGTTCAACTTGTAGAGGTATTTTATGGTCTGCTCAGTATATACGTTGCGCGCCACTCTGCTGCAAAACACAGTAATGAGGTGATCCTAATACAGCTATTCGGAAGCGCATTGTGTGCTGTCGTTTACATGATATTGGATGCGCGTGCCTCAATCCAAGCTATAGCCACTGGAATCATGTGCGTGTTCGGTCTGAGCTCTCCGGTCGCTGCGACTGGTAGTCTGTTGGGTACTGTCTTGTTGAGACCGTGGGAATTACTAGAGGTCGGTCAATCGTGGGAGTTTCTCCCGCTGCTATTCGCTGGAATAGCAGTATTATCCCTAAGTGTCGCGGTGATATGCGGAAGGTATCCTCTTCTTCGCGTCAATAACTTTACTGTTGTTTTTCTCCTCATGAACCTCTGGTTTCTTCTCTCCTCACTGGTCTCCACGTCATCAGAGGCATCTCTGGACTATCTTTTCGAACGAATGCCGATCGTTATAGTGATCATTTTTCTACTTAATACCGTGATAACGAGCCTGCGCGAAATGAGATTTTTGCAGCGTGTGATAGTCTTATCGGTGTTGGGGGTTGTATCCTGCGCAATGGCAGAGCAGCTCACTACCGAGGGACTTCACTTGGGTAGTCGTCTCACGGGACGTGGTATGTGGGGGAATTCGAACGACATCGCGGCTCTTATTGTCTTTGCAACTCCTTTTTTATTTATTCCCTTTGGGAGGAGTTCTAATGAGAACGATTCGATTCGCTTACGATTCCTTCGCCTAAGTACAATTACCGTTCTTCTCTGTGCGCTGTGGTGGTGCCAATCACGCGGAGCCATTCTTGGTATGGCTGCAGCACTACTTGCATTCGGGGGACTCTTGGTTGGTAAAAGTATTCGAAAAAAGCTTTTCGTCTGGTGCTTGATATTGATGGCGTCCATATTTATAGGCTCCCATCTCCATCGAGATAACTCCGAAATGCAAACATCGAGGTCTGCTCGATGGAACTATGTCATTGCAGGGGTGCGTATGGCAGTGGAGCGGCCCTTCCTAGGTGTTGGTATTAGCCAATATCCAGCGCTCTATGAACGCTATACGCCAGCCTTTGAAGAGTGGGGAGAGCGTACCGCACATTCGAGCTGGATACTGGCTCTGGCAGAATCAGGATTTATCGGGAGCTCCCTTTTTTCGCTTCTCTATATCATTGTGTGCATCCATGCGTGGCGCATACGAGCATTCGCTCCGAATTTTGTTTCCAGTGTCATTGGATATGGCATTGTGATGACATTCCTATCTCATACCTATCAGCTATTGCCCTACTTACTCGGCATTTGCGTAGTATTAGCGGCCCGCCTCAAACAGTATGGATGATTCTGTTTGAGGCCTTGGGATCATGTAAGAAATAATCGATCGCTATCTCTGACGTATATCATAGTAACCTGATATTACCTTCTTTAAATTACCGAAGATACAACTGGATGGTCTCTATCTCCCAAAATGTCGATAACACCTTATGTCTGAAGCGCTGCGCTCAAATACCTCGGTAATTATTCCGCTCTTTAATAAGGCAAGAACAATAGAGCGGGCAATCAGCTCAGTGTACAAACAAGAGGTGAGCCCACTGGAGGTCATCGTCATAGATGATGGCTCAACGGATGAATCGCTGGAAGTGGTACGGGGGATCCAGAAGCAAATTGCAGATGAAGTGCCTCTGTACGTGATCACACAGCAGAATAGAGGGCCCGGTGCAGCGAGAAATACAGGCGCGAGAGTAGCACGTGGTACGCGGCTTGCTTTTCTAGATTCAGACGATGAGTGGATGCCCACCTTCCTTAGCGCTACTGATGAGCTTTTTCGCAGGAATAGAGATGTAGACGTTCCTGCGGTCTGTGTCGGATACATTGAGTCCCCTTCAGGGAAAAATCTTGCTTCACTCTGGCAAAGGCGAGGGATACGCTCTGGATTAATGCAGTGGTCATCGGAAACCCCTCTTGCCAGTGCCTTAGCAGCCATTGCCTACCTTTCTTCTTGGTCCACGGTCATCACCAAAGAAGCCTTTCAAAGCCTCGGCGGCTTTTTTGATGAAGAGCGTTCACTTTATGGAGAGGATACGTTCCTCTGGCTACAGCTCCTCTTGAATCATCCGATAGTCATATCCCTCGATCCACATGTAATCTACCATCGGGAAGCATCTGAACTGACAGCCCCCTCTAGTGGGCCCCGACCAATCGAGCCCTTTCTGATGTTTCCTAAACGCATTTTGAATACA
>JBMTVV010000193.1:0-4454 GCA_049451755.1 Bdellovibrionota bacterium | reverse complement strand
CACATCCCATTATCTTCAAGTTCATCGGCAGCTTTTACCACAGCAGGCTTCATCCGCTTCGTGTCTTTCTGGATCTGTCGTGCGGCTTTAAGCGACTGCACCTCTTCAAAGGTAAGCTCATCCCGATACTCATAGTGGATATTACTGAAAGCGCCTCCGTGTGATGCGATATGCTTTGAGTCTTCCTCAAGACACCCTTCAGGAATATCAAAGAGGAATCGGCTCGTCTCGCGACTTGAGTACCCGCCCCCACTCTGGCCCCCACCAGAGAACATCCCACGTCGCTCTGCTCGTGAGAGATAGAGCTGCTCCATCGCTCGGGTCATCCCGACATAGCACAGCCGGCGCTCTTCAGAGAGCTCAAATTCACTCTCTAACGAGCGATAGTGCGGGAGAGAGCCTTCTTCAAGTCCGGTGAGGAATACGACGGGGAACTCGAGTCCCTTTGCGAGGTGAAGTGTCATCATTGAGACAGTGTCTGGAACTTGCTCTTCGTCTCTATCTTTTGCCTCTTCCTTTGGGAGCTCTTCAGAGCTCGTGAGAGAGACTTTGTCGAGAAAACTCCGAAGGTCTGCCATCGGGTTCTCAGCAACGAAAGTCATACCGACAGCCACGTTCTTTAATTCGTCGAGGTTTTCAAGCCGTGATTGTGCTGTGACATCTTTCATCGACCGAAGCTTTGCAGCGTACCCGGACTCTTCAATGACGAGTTGAATAAGTTCATACAGTGGTGCCGTTGAGGCCTCTTTCTGAATACGCTCTATGAGCTCGATAAAGCGGGTAAGCCCCTTACTGCCACTCCCCATATCAACGGCGGCCTGGTAGAGGGAGCAACTCTCCTGCTCTGCTATCTGCCGTATCTGTTCAATGGCTTTAGGGCCAATGCCGCGAGGTGGTGTGTTCACGCAGCGGAGGAAGGATGTGTTATCCAACTCATTGAGGGCGAGCTTTAAGTATCCGAGGACGTCCTTAATCTCTTTCCGGTCGTAGAATTTTAAACCGCCGTAGATCCGGTACGGGATAGCAGATGCCATGAGAGCATCTTCAATCGCTCGTGACTGCGCATTCGTTCGATAGAAGACGGCGATCTCAGAGAGTGCGCGCCCTGTTTTGTGAAGAGATTCAATCTCACGTGCTATGAAGTGCGCCTCATCGTTATCATCAAACCCAACGTATCCCCGTATCGGGGCGCCGGCGTCAGAATCTGTCCATAACGTTTTCGCCCTTCGTTCGGGATTCTTCGCGATGACAGCATTTGCCGCATCGAGAATGGTTTGGGATGAGCGGTAGTTCTGCTCAAGAGAGACAACTTTTGCGCCGGAGAAGTCCCGTTCGAAGTGAAGAATGTTTTCTATCGTTGCCCCTCGAAACGCATAAATCGATTGGTCATCATCACCTACTGCGAGGAGGTTGTTCTGTGGTGCTGCAAGCAGACGGACGAGTTTATACTGGATATCATTCGTGTCCTGAAACTCATCAACAAGAATAAACTGGAGATCATTCTGGTACTTCTTAAGGACCTCTTTGTGTTGTGTGAAGAGAATCAGTGTGTTGAAGAGGAGATCAGAGAAGTCCATCGCATTGTTCTTCAAGAGCTCGCTCTGGTAGTGGTGGTAGACATCACTCACGATCGAATCTGAGTACTGAGCTGTCGCATCAGCGTACTGCTCAGGGGTCATGCACTTGTTCTTAGCGGACTCAATAGCGCTTTGGAGGAACGGTATCGAAAAGCGGTTCTCATCGACTCTAAGACGTTTTGCAATTTCTTTAATCAGTGCTTTTGTGTCTTGTTGGTCGTAGATCGCAAAATCTGATGTGTACCCGATGAGAGACGCGTGCCTTCGGAGGATTCTGAGTCCAAGTGAGTGGAAGGTCGAGGCGAGTACACGGTTTCCCTTATCACCGAGTAGTTCGATGAGGCGACGCTTCATCTCTCCTGCAGCTTTATTCGTAAATGTGACTGCGAGAATGGAGCGTGGTTCTACGCCGTAGTAATCGATGAGGTGTGCCACTCGGTGGGTAAGCACACGGGTCTTTCCCGAGCCCGCTCCAGCGAGTATGAGAATTGGCCCTTCGAAGTGGAGAGCACCTTTGAGCTGTTGATCGTTTAGGGTCTCAAGATAAGCCGGTATGGTAGTAGCGTGTGAACTCAACGGTATCTGTTCTCCTCTGGTTCCCCTATATGATGGCGGGTGCCTTTTGACCTAGTCAGTAGGGTGTAACCTAGTCACCATAGCCTCTCTTGCCGGCACTTTGAAGGGCGGAATACAAAATGAGGGGCAGAAAATAGAGGAAGCACGTGAGCTCCTGTTTCGTCGAGGAGTGCTGTTTAGCACGTGCTGACCGATACCGTTTCGGTAGAAGATGTGCGGCACCCGAATA
Organism: Bdellovibrionota bacterium; assembly: GCA_049451755.1. Classification (GTDB taxonomy): domain Bacteria; phylum Bdellovibrionota_C; class UBA2361; order UBA2361; family RFPC01; genus RFPC01. Next base: position 2,072 of record JBMTVV010000193.1, on the reverse strand, counting down.
AGCAGCGCTCAGTGATGCGAGCCATCCAACTCTGCTGAGTGAGTTTTTCACCAGGTCGCTGGCAAGAGAGCGAACGCTTTGGAATAACAAAAAACGGCGAACGTGCTGAGAATCCGCTCGGAGTGTGAGAGCTCACGGTTGAGTTTACGGTTTGGTATGACATACGTCCTCCATTTGGTTCTTGTCGGTACAAATTGAACGTTTTGTGTAGGTCTGCTCTGTATAGGCCCAAGGTGGATGGGGCTATCTGCGAGAAGTTCTGTATCTGTGGGAAATTCTGCAGCGATAAGTTTTGCAGATACGAGCCCGTACGGGGTAACTTCTCTCCGACAGCAGAGATATCTCCAATCAGGTGAGAGAGGGTAAGTAGGAGTACCGTTGCTTGTAGTCCAAGCAGGAGGTCTCCACTGAGAAGTTCGTTGAGGTGTGAGAGAGTAGACTCCGGTAGCACTCCGAAAGAGAAGGTGGCGAGTGAGAGGTTCGTTGTAGCGCTTACCATGCCAAGAGCGAGGACGGCACCAATCCCAAGCAATGCTGCTCGCCCGAGGATTTGAGATGTTGAGAATCGAGATACTGAGGTAAATCGAGAGGCTGAGATGAATCGAGAGGCTGAGATTCTGGATGAAGAGAGAGAAGTAGCAATCATGATAAACTCCTTATTACTAACCACACGCTAAGAACCGCTGAAAAACCGCTCTCGTGCCCAGAGATCAGAGATGCTGCGATCAGAGATGCTGCGATCAGAGATGCTGAGTAGAGCGAGAAAGTGTGCTACCGTATGGGTAGCGCCTCGGCGACTTCTATATTTATTCTATATCAGAGGATAATCGGGATATCAATATATTTCGTACTAGAAGTAAAATAGAATTTGACTACGTAACATACTGAAATGGCTTATAATAGAAAAGATTCCTACTATCTCCAAGCGAAGGCTGAAGGGTATCGTTCACGAGCTGCCTTTAAATTAAAGGAGCTTGAGCAGAAGTTTTCGTTGCTGCGCCCGGGTGCGCGGGTACTTGATCTCGGGTGTTGGCCAGGAGGTTGGGTACAGGTCGCAGCAAAACGGGTCGGTCCGAAGGGGAAAGTCGTCGGGATTGACCTTGTACAAACAGAGCCCCTGCCCTATCCACAGGTGTCACTCTTTGAAGGGGATGTTCGAGATGAAGAGATTCTTCAGAAAGCAGAAGATATCGCGGGTGGGAAGTTCGATGTTGTGATCTCGGATATGTCTCCGAAGCACACTGGTATAAAAGAAGTCGACCAAGCGGGGACTGCTCACTCAGTTGAGCTCGCTTACTGGGTAAGCACTCAGGTCTTGAAGAATGGCGGAGCGTTGCTCATGAAAGCATTTCCGAGTGGTGACTTAGATCGCTTTCTACCAGAGCTCAAGCAAGCCTTTAAGCGTTTTCAACGGATAGGGCTCAAGTCAACGCGAAAGACCTCAAAGGAGTTCTACATTTGTTGTAGCGGGTATAAAGGTGGTGAGGTGAGGCAAGAAGAATCGCTCGAGGCCGCAGAGATGTAGCCCTGGGCTCATGAGCTGTTGTCTTGGTTGTTATTTTACAGCACTCCTCAAAAACAGTTTCACCTCGTGTCATTATCTTTGGTGGCTGTCTGAGTAATGTTTCTTCGCATCGCAATCCGGTTTTTTAGTCCGTCCTTCGCTTCTTGCCGTAAGATTTCTGACAACTCGGCTCCCATCTCAGATTCTTCGAGTGAGACAAATCCATGCTTTTCATAAAACGGCGCATTCCATGGTAGGTGTTTAAAGGTTGTGAGAGTGATAGACGAAAAGTTTCGCTCTCTCGCTACCGTAAACGAGTGCTCGAGGAGCTTTCCTCCGAGTCCTTTTCGAGCATGAGCTGGATGAACATCCATCTCTTTAATGTGAAAGTTCTCATCGATAACCTCAGCAAGTAAGAACCCCACTGGAAGATTCTCTGGGTCAATGAGTACCCAGAGTAGTCCGCTTGCCTGAGCTTCTCGAAAGACAGATTCAGAGGTTGGTACGGATCGTAGCGGCTCCGGAAGGTCTTCAGCGGGAAATACTTGAGCAGATTGATGCTCAATCT
>JBMTVV010000192.1:0-4493 GCA_049451755.1 Bdellovibrionota bacterium | reverse complement strand
TGCATTGAATCATACAGTGCGTGGGCTTGCTCTTTGGTCAGTTTCTTATCACTCATAGCGTATTCCTAGTGCGCTTCTTTACTACATTTTTGGAGTGCGATTTCATCAAGAACATCCGCTTCCTCCTTCAAAACCTGCTCATTGAATTCGGTAAGTTTCTTTTCCCGCAACATCTCTATCGCCTTGGCTTCCTTACTGGCTTCGATATAGGCTTCAAGCGCCTCCTGAGCTTTATTTTTTGCCTGCTGCACCACAACTTCTTGATGCTCGATTGCTTTCTCTAATCGCTCACTGTAGATACCTTTTGCCAATAGGTCCGAAGCAGAATACGTGCCACCGTCAACTATCGCATTCTGTAGATATTCTTGTTCTAAGTGCCTCAAAACAGATAATTCGTGATCCCGCTCTGCGTTGCGACGGACAAGTTCTTGACGCGCTTCGTCACGAAATTGAGCACGAACATCCAAAACTCTCTGCAGACGGAACTTAAATCGCTTCATCTCTCTATTCTGCTAAAATCGCATTCATCGCCTGCCAGGTATCCTCGATTGAAACAGGCTCTTCAACTGCTTGGCGTAAAAACTCGCGTACCGCATCGATCCGATCTACAGCTCTGTCAACTCTCGGATTTTGTCCCGCTTTGTATGCCCCTATGGTGATAAGATCCTCTGCATCTTGATACGATGCCAAGATCTCACGAATCTCCGAGGCTGCGTGCATAATCTCTTTTGAAACGATATCACTCATCGACCGCGATATGCTTTGCAGGACATCAATCGCAGGATAGTGCCCTCGACCTGCCAACCTGCGACTAAGAACGATGTGTCCGTCCAGAATACCTCGAACGGTATCTGCGACAGGCTCATTCATATCGTCACCTTCAACCAACACCGTATAGAGTCCGGTGATACTTCCCTCACCTGCACTGGTTCCTGCACGCTCAAGCAATCTCGGCAACATCGCAAATACTGATGGTGTATAGCCTCTCGTCGCTGGAGGCTCTCCTGAGGCCAAACCAACTTCACGTTGTGCCATAGCGAGGCGAGTAACAGAGTCTACCATGAGGTTTACAGTTTTTCCCTGGTCTCTGAAGTACTCAGCGATAGCCGTAGCAGTAAACGCGGCTCGTATGCGGAGCAACGCCGGCTGATCGCCGGTTGCTACGACTACCACCGACCGAGCCACACCCTCGGGCCCTAAATCTCGCTCCAAGAACTCCCTCACCTCTCTTCCTCGCTCGCCTACGAGGGCTATAACATTGACATCGGCACTAGAGGCTCTAGCAATCATACCGAGCAGAGTCGATTTTCCGACTCCCGAACCGGCCATGATTGCAATACGCTGTCCTTGTCCAACTGTCAGCAAGCCGTTCATCGCTCGCACTCCCAGATCAAGACACTTTGAGATCCTTGTCCGAGTAACGGGATTCGGAGGGTCCCGATAGAGCGGTACCGTGTCGGCCATAATGGGAAGGGGCTTGCCGTCTAATGGATTTCCGAGGGCATCAAGCACCCTGCCCTGCAGTGCAGGCGATACCGAAACTCTCGAATCGCCTTTTGCCCCAATGATTGTACTTCCTGGTGCTATGCCGTGCACATCAGCAAAGGGCATGAGTAAAATCTTGTCATTTCTAAAGCCCACAACTTGTGCAGGAACGTGTTCGGTAGCTGTCTTAACCTTTACGTGCGCACCGACTGGAAGGAGGGGGCCGGTGCCCTCAATTAATATCCCTCGTACGTCGGACACTACACCTCGCTGTTCTCCCGTGGGCTCATGCTCAGCAACATGCTTGGCTAACTCAAAACCACCTGCACTCACGATTTCGCTCCTCCCGCTACTTTTTCATATATCCGCGTCCACGTTTTTTCGAGGTCAAAGTCTGTTTCTCCGGCAGAGGTCTCGACGATACATCCGGCCCTAATTGAATCATCTGCCTTAAAGGAGAGTTTTTGGTCGCCATGTATCTTTATGCGCTCTCCGTATTCACCGAGAGAGAGCAACTCATACGACTGAGGACTGACTCGTACAAGTTTGATGGTTGCGTTACTAATGCTCTCTAAAGCTTCTTGAATCACCTCTACTACGTACGTAGGGTGCTCACCTACGACTTCGCCCACTAACTTTCTGGCTACGTGCATAGCTAAATCCACTGCTTTTCGCTCGTGCTCGGCCTTCATTTCATCCAACTGAACCTGCATATCCTCCCACAACAGTGTGTATTGCTCTGCAAGCTGTTGTTGAGTGTGCTGAACTTCCTCTCTACTCTCTTCCAAACCTTTTTGGTATCCAGCTTCGAAGGTATCCTCTAGTGGACCAGGCTCTAGCATCATCTCCTCCGAGTCTGAATCCGACACTGCACCGTCCTCTTCGTGAGCTGCCTCAAGGACATCCCCTACCTGTGATTCATCCGAGGGCATAGCAACGTCTATCTCAGTTGCCGCTTCCTCATTCTGAGGCTTTTCAATGTTTGATGTCGCTTGGATCGGCTCATGTTCCTCTATAGCATCATTAATAGACGATTCTGAGAAGGAGCTGTCTTGTTCCTCTTCATCCACCAGTGATTCTGATATCATTGGACTTACTCCTTGCGACACACCTTCTCGAATAGAACAATCCATCCCGTCCTGCGCCCAACTCTCATTTCCTTGATCATCAAACGTTTCAACTCGTTTGTAGGGGGCCACGAGAGGGTCTTCACAAAATACATCTTTGGAGAAACCAGTATGGCTCGGATCAAAATCATTTAATGGAGTATTCACTACCTCAAACTGCAACGTCTGAAATCGTTCCGTTTGTTGCTCCGAAGTATCTATGACCTCCCATTCGGCCTGAGCGAATGACTGTGGCTTGTGGTTCAGTACGCTACTGGGATGTTCCTCGGAGTCACGAAGTGGTGTGTCCATTGTTTCCATGTGCCTTGATTAGATCTTTCCATCGTTTAACCAGTAACGAATGAGTAGCGCAGCTTGCTGAGGATTCTCATTTACTAGACGCATATTTTCAGCAATTATCTCCTCGAACTGCTCGACATCTGAGGAAGGGTCGAGTCCCTCAATTTTCGATCTCTTTCCGCCAGCTCCAGCGTCTGCCTCATCAGCATCAGCTCCGTCTTTAGCTTTCATCTCCTCCTCCATTTGTTGATGTTCCAAAGCCGCTCGTTTTTGCTCTGCAATCTCATCCGCACTCACAAAATCACTCGGCAAAAGTTTTGCGAGGTCATACTCTTGCTGTGATGGGGTCGTAAGGAACTTTACAAGGGGTCGCAATACAAAGAGCACAAACAATAGGAGTGCTACAACTGGCACCAAAAGTCCGCCGTACTTCAAGTACTGATCTGTTTGGTGCGCTTTGGCGAGTTCCTCTTTTAAACCGGCATCTGCCTCAAAAAATGGGACATTCTCAACTGTAACAACATCTCCGCGAGTGGAATCGAATCCGATAGCAGATTTCACAATGCCTTCGACTTGAGAGAGCATTTCGGGTGAGAGTGGAACGTACTGCCTCTCTTGTTGAACCTGCGCTCCCTCAGCTGCACTCTCAGCTGGCACAAGCTCGTTATATTTACCATCAACGAGTACAGCGGCTGACAAACGGATAAGTTTGCCCCGCGCCTGACTACTCCTTGTGATAGCTCGCGAGATCTCGTAGTTCTTAACGCTTTCCCTCCGAGAGCTTTCGTCCGTACTGTTTTCAGGTGATGTCTGCGCCCGCGGATCGTTGGTAAGATTACTCACCACTCCAGGTATTCCACCCCGCTGAGTAGTACCACTACCCTCTTCAATACTTCGCTCAGAGCGCATAACCTTACCACCCGGATCGTAACTCTCTTCCTCTCGCTCATTAGAGGAGAAGTCTAAATCGGCCGTGACTCGAGCAATAACCTTTCCAGGGCCCAAAACTTTCGCAAGCATCGACTCTACCCGAGTCGCATAGCCACGTTCAACTTCTCGAACATACTGTAAACGCGTTGCCTCCTGTCCCAAGGCATCTGCTTCTTCATTGCTAAACGTGAGTAAATTTCCGAATTCGTCGATTATGGTAACGTGTTCGGGCTTTAATCCCTCGACACTTGTAGCGACAAAAAATGCAATTCCTTTAATCTGTTTTTTCTCAAGCTCTGTTCCTGGCTTAAGTTTTAGAAATACAGAGGCTCCTGGCTCTTGCGCATTTTTAGTGAAGATTGTTTTTTCTGGTTGCGAGATATGAACTCGTGCGGCTACAACGGCATCAAGCGACATGATTGTTCGCTCAAGCTCACCTTGTGTCGCTCGTTGCTTTTTAACTATTTCTCCCAAGGTAGTTGTCGCAAAATTAGTTCCGTCAAAAAGCTCAAACCCCACAGAGCCAGTCTTTGGCAATCCTTCCGAAGCCAGAGAGAGCCGCAGTTCGTGTACCTCCGATGGTGGTGATACTGATACAGTATTGCCATCGAGCTTGTACGCTATCTTCATCTCCTTTAAGCGCTCGACAACAGCTCCAGCATCCGATGTATT
>JBMTVV010000191.1:0-4495 GCA_049451755.1 Bdellovibrionota bacterium | reverse complement strand
AGGTCTCTGCATGAGATATCAATAATTATCAATGACCTAGCTACCAAGCACAGCAAGGACTCCCGCTCGCGTTTGAGACATGACGGTATCTACGAGCGTCTCGTCTGCATTGTATCGTCGTCCCTCAAAGAGGCCGTCTTTCCTATGCACCACCTCTATAAATCCACCCTTCTCCTCGCTACCGGTGAGCGCGAACCTCTCAATGGGCGCAAGTTCTCCTCCCTCATTCTCATTGCTCGGATCAATTTGTGCATAGAGCGGAACGTCTACTAAATCGTTTCCGGAAAACTCTCTATCGAGTAATCCAATCTCAAATGGTTCTGTAGAAAACGTACTCTCATGAAGTAGCCATAGGTGAAAGGGGAGAGTCGTTTTCACCCCTTCAATTCGACACTCTTTCAAGACCCGTCGCGCATTCTGAAGCGCATCACTTCTCGATCTACCGGTGACTATCAGCTTCGTGAGGAGCGCGTCATAATATGGGGTAATAACACTTCCCTCCTGCACGGCTGGCTCGTTACGGAGAAAGCTATAGTGAGTAGGCACCTCAAACGCTGTGATGGTACCGAGCGATGGAGCAAATCCACTATGGGGATCTTCTGCGTAGATTCGAAATTCTATGCTGTGCCCGGCTGAGTCTTTTAAAAACTCCTCATCATCAAGTTGTTCACCGGCTGCAACACGAAACTGCCATTCTACGAGATCAATCCCGTATACAAGCTCAGTAACCGGATGCTCCACTTGTATGCGGGTATTCATCTCAAGGAAGAAAATATTTTCTCCCTGCACCAGAAATTCTACCGTTCCAGCACCTTCGTACCGCACTCTTTCTGCAAGGGCTACCGCACTTGCATGTAGCTGCTCCCGAACTGACTCTGAGAGAAATGGGGCTGGAGCTTCTTCCACAAGTTTCTGGTGGCGGCGTTGTGTTGAGCAATCTCTCGTTCCGAGGTGATACGCTTTCCCCTTTCCATCTCCAAAGACCTGCACCTCTACGTGTCGCGGAGACTCAATGTAGCGCTCAGCAAAAATCTTCTCGTTCGAAAAAAACTTCTTCGCCTCTGCGCTCGCACGCTCACACTCTGCAACGAATGTACTCTGGTCCCGTACAAGCCGCATTCCACGACCCCCACCACCAGCCTGGGCTTTCAAGAGTAGAGGAAACCCCACCTCTTTTTCTGCCCTCTTCAGCGCACGCGACGGATCACTTACTTCTATCGAGTTTGCTATAGGAACCCCGGCTTGCTGCGCCACACCTTTTGCCGCGACCTTATCGCCCATGAGGCGAATGACCTCTGGCGAGGGTCCAATAAACTTCATGCCGGCATCGCGAACAATCTCTGCAAAATCTCCATTTTCAGAGAGGAACCCGTATCCAGGGTGGACAGCATCACACCCAGCCTCTTTCGCGAGCATGAGGATCTTTGCACCATTGAGGTATGTTTCTTGTGCCGTGCTCCCTTCTAGGTACACAACCTCGAGGGCGTCACCATCTTCTTCCGAAGAGAGTACATGTAGGGACGTTCGGTCGGCATCTGAGGCGATCATGACCGGCGTAATTCCGAGCTTTCGGGCAGCTCTCTTTACCCGTAACGCTATCTCTCCCCGATTTGCTATGAGGACTTTTTTCATGCTCACCTTCTTTCTCGATTTGTATCAATGCTCTTAGTCCTATTGTGATGCATCACAAAGTACTCTGAAAATAGAAAAATATTATCAATTGGGGGAACAGTTTCGTGCGTTTCTCATGTATGGTACGAGAGTATCTCAGAACTTTTGGATATATGTGATAGGTGTAAATTTTACCGACTACGTAGGGAGTAAGGATGGACAATCAGAAGCGCAATGTGATTATTCTCGGTTCCGGGCCTGCCGGACTTACCGCTGCAGTATATACGGCTCGTGCTAATCTTGAGCCTCTGCTCATCCAGGGACCCCTTCCAGGTGGTCAATTAACGACAACGACAGAGGTTGAGAACTTCCCAGGGTTTCCAGAAGGTGTGATGGGGCCCGATCTCATGATGAATATGGAGGCTCAAGCAAAGCGATTTGGAACCACCATCATCACAGATACGATTAAAGAGATCTCCGCAACCGGTACTCCTTTTACCCTACAAGGAGAGAGTGGCACCTACTCAGCGGATGCGCTCATTCTCGCAACTGGCGCAACGCCAAGACTACTTCACGTTCCAGGAGAGCAGGAGCTCATGGGATTTGGTGTTTCAACGTGTGCCACCTGTGACGGTGCATTCTTCCGCAATCAGGTCATTATGGTTATTGGTGGAGGAGATTCCGCGTGTGAAGAGGCAAACTTTCTCACCCGATTTGGCTCTAAGGTATACCTTGTCCACCGCCGGGATGAGCTGCGAGCCTCAAAGATTATGGCTGACCGCGTCCTGAAAAACGACAAGATTGAAGTCCTCTGGAATCGAGAGCTGAAGGAAGTGCACGGTTCAAAGAAAGATGGAGTCCAGTCAGTTACGCTCTTTAAGAACGATACAAATGAAGATGAAAATATTCCGGTCTCAGCCGTCTTCATTGCTATCGGACATATTCCAAACTCCCAGCTAGTTCAAGGGTTCGTTGATTGCGATGAAAACGGATATGTGAAGACAGCGCCAAACTCGACGAAGACAAACGTCGAGGGGCTATTTGCCTGCGGTGACCTACAAGACCACGATTGGAGACAGGCAATCACAGCGGCTGGTACCGGATGCATGTCTGCCCTTGAAGCTGAGCGTTGGCTTGAGTCACTCCATGACTCCATCTGAGTGTGATGAAAAGTCATGTGGTCAGTTCTTAGAGGGCGGGCCTTAGAAAGGGAGAGCCTCCAACGAGGAGTGCCTAAAGGATGCTGAGCCCACGAGAGTGATACACAAGGGGTGAGATACGTGGGGTGGCGTCGCACCCCGCACCGCCTCTTGGACAAGAGGCCGCTAGATACAAAAAAGCCGCTGGTTACCGTTCATTTGGGCCAGCGGCTTTTTTGCTCCGTTATTTCACGGCGCTATTTTTCGAGCCTATACGAGCGAGAAAGCAATAACGAACGCAAGAATCACGAGTGATTCAATCAGTGCAAGACCAAGAATCATCGGTGTGAATACCTTTCCAGCTGCAGATGGGTTACGACCGATTGAGTCAAGTGCTGCTCGTACTGCATTTGACTGACCAAGCGTTCCACCAAGAGCTGCTAGACCAATAGCGATTGCAGCGCCGAGGGCACCGTTTGCACCAGTAGCAGCTGCTTCTTCTGCTAGAACTGGATCTGCAGCAACGAAAACTAAGACCGCACTAAGTATTAATAGTTCTATCTTCTTCATGTTTCTCCTTATCTCTCTCTTTTAAGAAGTTAATCCACTTTTAAAATTTTTCCAGCACCCCCACAGCTCTTTCCCTTACGACAGAGTCAGCTCGAATACGAACTGAGAGGCTACCAGACTACACAATTCCTCGTCTATCAGTGATGCTCACCTTCCTCGTGTTGAGTTGCAAGAACGATATACACCATTGTTAGTGTAGCAAACACAAAGGCCTGCATGAACGAAACGAAGAATCCAAGAATGTAAAACGGTGCTGCCATGCCTCCCGGAAGCATCTCTGTAAAAATGCCAAGAACAATGTGGTCGGCACTGATATTCCAGTACAGCCTCAAATTGAGCGTAAGTATCCTCATGAAGATACTCACCATCTCAATAACGAACATCATCGGCGCCATCCACCAGAGGGGCCCAAGAAAGTGTTTCAAGTAGTTAACGAGCCCGTGCTCCTTAATGCCCTCAACGTTAAAGTACACAAAAACGATGATTGCCATCGCTACGTTAAGCCACACCGTTGTGGTAGCAGCCGGCATCCCCGGGATGAGCCCTATAATATTTAACAGCAAAATGAAAAAGAAAATTGAAGCGGTGAAAGGGACGTACTTCCGGTTGTGTTTGCCGGCAACTGAGTCGTGGTAGCTCACGAAGCTCTCCATGAGAAAGTCGACAATCCCAAAGAGCGACGGCTTTCGAGCAGGAACAAGGCTCGCTCCACCTCCTACAGCGGCAGGAACTCGCCCTCGGACGTATAGACCCCCCAACAGAACGAACAATACCGCCACCGCGATCGCTGCCACACCCTTGTGGTGATCAGCAGCAAACGGTACGGCCTCTAAGAGTCCCGTTGGCCCATAAACAACTTGGGGCAATATATGATCAAGATAGGTGTAGTGTCCTTCCATTTTCGACTCTCCGGCGGGAAATACTCCTGAATATTAGGCAAGAATGCAACCACATACGGGATCTTTTTGCGAGCGCTGACCTCCGTCGAGATTCTATCTAGCCCGCCCCCTCACCAGAAGAAAGAGCGCAAGTAGCGGGCTGAGCAGGAGACCTGCGACAAAATAAGCGAGGCCGAACTGACCAAACGACCGGAAAAGAAAGAGTGGAATCAGTAATACGAGGAATTTCAAGGGAATAAGTAGAATCGCCAATGAGCCCTTCGCCGACAAATTCCA
>JBMTVV010000190.1:0-4495 GCA_049451755.1 Bdellovibrionota bacterium | reverse complement strand
AGCCTCTCCGTACCTCGTTCCTGACAGCGGCCTTGTTCGAGCACTCCAGCTAGCGGCTCTTCGGGGAGTAGACGTACGGATACTCCTCCCTACTATCTGGGACCATCCGCTCGTGTCTCTTGCTTCTGCTTTCTACGCAAGAGAAATGGTCAAGAGTGGTATCCGAATCTATCGGTATCAACCGGGCTTTATGCACCAGAAGGCACTGCTCATTGATGAGGATTTCTCTCTCATTGGCACTCCGAATCTTGATAACCGCTCGCTCCACATTAACTTTGAGATAGCGCTCCTCGTGTACGGGAGCGAGTTTGCGAAGCAGTGCGAAGCAATGCTCACCGAGGACTTTCAAAACTCCATCGAGCTACGGGAGGAGACCTTCCGTGAGGAATCCCCAGGATTTGTCCTTGCAACCCGTTTTGCTCGGCTCTTCTCGCCTCTTCTCTAAACGAACGAACCTCATCTGCATACTCGTAAGGAATGACGGAAGTTATCGACTTTTCTGATGAAATTCGCTATGACTGGACACCGTCAGAGAACGAACCAAGAGGAGGAAAAGCGATGTCTTTTGAACTACCAAAACTCGAATATGCCTACGACGCGCTAGAGCCAGCAATTGATGCTCGCACGATGGAGATCCATCACACAAAGCATCACCAAGCCTACACCACAAAGCTCAATGAGGGCCTCGCTGGGACTGCATTTGAAAATAAGCCCATTGAAGAAGTCTTGAAGAACCTCGCAGAACTCCCAGAAGCAAAACGCCAAGGTATCCGCAACAATGGAGGAGGCTTTTACAACCACTCACTCTTTTGGCGAATCCTTGCTCCTGAATCAGAAAAGACAGCGGCAGGTCCACAGGGCGAACTCGCAGACCTTATTAAGAACGCGTGCGGTAGCATTGACGACTTTAAGGCTGCATTCGAAGCGAAGGGAGCAGGACAGTTTGGCTCTGGTTGGGCATGGCTCGTACTGTGTGGTGATGGCTCCCTTAAGGTCACCTCAACACCGAATCAAGATAACCCATTAATGGCAACAGTGGCTGCAGAAGAGCAGGGAACTCCGATACTCGGAGTCGATGTGTGGGAGCACGCATACTACCTTCACTATCAGAACAGACGACCTGACTACCTGAAGGCATTCTGGAGTGTCGTAAACTGGGATCGAGTCTCAGAGAACCTAGCGAGAGCAAAAAAGGGTGAGTCGATTCTCTGTTAGTTGATTCTGTTAAGTGATTCTGTGAGGGGCAAAGCCCCTCCGAATACACCTCCATCCTGTCACCATACTTGAGTAGGAACAGGATGGAGGATCACAGCTACCAAAGGGCACCACATAGATTATGATTCTCCCGACTCTCCTCCAAACCATTCTCTTCACCCTTCTTCCCATAGCTGCGGTAACCCTTTATCTTACATCAACGAGAGTCTCTCGCCGCAAATACGAAGAATTGGCGAGAGACAGCTCTGGTCATCAGGCACGTATCGAAGAAAAGGAGGCTCACCTTCATCGACTAGAGGATGAGCACAGAGCACGGAAAGAAGAGATCTCTACCCTCCGAGAGAAAGTTGCTGAGAGCGAGATTGCGAGAAACCTCCTTAACGAACGGTTAGAGACTCAAGGGAAAGAACTCGTTGAGATTCAACAAAAATTCCAACTTCAATTCGAAAACCTTGCGAATAAAATCTTTGACGAGAAGCTCTCGTCTTTCAAGACACAGTCAAGTGAGAGCCTACAACACCTTCTCAACCCTCTCAGTGAGAATCTGAAAGATTTCAAAAAGGTCATGACTGAGTCTTTCAGCGAAGAGCAACGAGAACGGTACTCACTAAAGAATGAGATCGACCGGATTTGCACCCTGAACGAAAAGATGACCATTGAAACAGAGAGCCTCACGCTCGCGCTCAAGGGTGATACGAAGACGCAGGGAACGTGGGGTGAAGTTGTTCTTGAACGGATACTAGAAGAGTCTGGGCTCAGAAAAGGGGATGAGTACTCCGTGCAAGGTGGCGGCATGAAACTCAAAAACCCAGAGAGTGGGCAGAGCGCACGGCCTGATGTCATCATCCACCTACCACTCGGGAAACACATCATCATCGACTCAAAAGTCTCTCTTGAGCCGTACCGCCGATTAATAGAAATTGACAAACGTGAAGACGAAAAAGCGCATACAGCAGCGGTAAAAAGCTTTCTCACCTCCATTCGCAATCACGTAAACGGGCTCTCAGACAGGCGGTATCACGATATCGAGGGGCTTGAATCCCCCGATTTTGTCCTCATGTTCATGCCGGTTGAAGCTGCTTACGCTACCGCTATTCAAGCGGACAGGGAGCTTCACTCGTACTCATGGAGTAAGCAGGTAGTGCTCGTAGGACCATGGAATCTCTTTGCGACCCTTCAGACTGTGAGCTCTCTTTGGAGGATTCAGCGGCAGAGCGCAAACGCAGACGAGATTGCTCGGCGCGGTGGAGCCCTCATTGATAAGTTCACGGGATTTCTCAACGACATGTCAAAGATTGGCAGTCAGATAGAAGGACTCCAGAATACGTACGCAGCCGCTCGCAACAAGCTTTCCGACGGGCAGGGGAATCTCGTTCGACAGGCTGAGATGTTAATTGAACTCGGTGCAAAAAACTCTAAAGAAATACCATCTGAGTACGGGACAAGAGAGACTCTGCCCGAAGAGTCTGCAACGGAAGCCTCATGAGGATGATTTCGGGGAAAAATTTTGTCTCTGAGAAATTTTCTTCGGAATGCCTTGTGCTTTTCCGAAGGGATGCAGAGAGTACAATGAGAGTAACTGAGTAATGCTACAAATCGTGTAAGGAAGGAGCAAGCAATGGGAGAGGTACAAGGCACTTGTGATGCGAAGTCAGCAACCGGCAAATGTTGTCAGAAGACTCCGTGTTGTACCATTGGAATGGCGAGCCTTTTACTAGGAGCAGGAATTGCACTCGCAGGGTATTTTGTTAGCCAGACGATCTACAATTCGAAAGTCGCCCTCAATACAGCAAGTGTGAAGGGGCTCGCTGAGCAGTTTGTCAAAGCTGACGTTGCTGGGTGGGATATCTCAGTAAAAGTCACTGACAGCTCTGGTCGACCGATTACTGAGCTCTACAAGGAAGCAGAAGCTCATCAGCAAGAAATCATCCGGGTACTACGAGCGGGAGGTTTCTCGGATGCAGAGATCGATGCATCAGTACTCCAACTCACGAACAATGAGTACCGTGATGATAATCAAAAGCTCGTAGAGCGAGAGCAGATCGTCTACGGCACCGTCAAAGTTCGAACGGGACAGATTGAGAAGGTAAAACCAGTTCGAAAGGAGGTGAACCAACTCATTGCCAAGGGTATTACCCTTGTGAACGGAGAGCCTGACTACCGCTTTTCGAAGCTAAACGACATTAAGCCTGCGATGTTAGAGCTTGCAACGAAAAACGCGCGGATTGCTGCGAATGAATTTGCAAAAAATGCAGGAGTAAAAGTAGGCACTATTAGAAATGCGAGTCAGGGAAACTTCTCGATTACAGACTCAAATGCCGACTATGACTACGGACAGACTCCAGATAAGAAAGTTCGAGTAGTAACAGGTATTGAATTCTATCTCATTGAGGAATAGAGCAACGACACCTAACGTGAAGGATACTCATTAAAGATGATTCCATCAGAAACTCCGATACTCCTCTTTGATGGCTCATGTGGCATGTGTTCACGGGCGGTTCGGTTTGTGCTCGCGCATGAGTCCTCAAAAGAAATTGTCTTCGTCCCGAGTGCTTCCCCAGCAGGACAAGCACTCATTGCTCAATATGGACTCGGGGAATATGTCGGAAAGACGATGGTGTATATCTCTTCAGCAGGGAAGATATCGCTCCGCAGCAGTGCCGTACTCGAGTTATGCCGTCACTTAAAAACACCGTACAAGTGGCTTGCAGCATTTGTTTTCATCCCAGCACCACTTCGCGATCTGGGCTACCGACCAATTGCGTACTACCGTCACCGAATCTCACAACGACTTACTGAAGAGTGTGCTCTCTTTACCGAAGAAGAGCGAAAACGAATTATATTGGATTGATTTCTCTCTCAGAGATTTATTGTGTAATAGAGGTAACAGGGGTGTTGCACTCGTTCTTGGTAGGCTCTCTGCACTCGCGCTCAACTTCCAGTTCTACGGAAAGTAAAGCACCATCAAATGACTCGCTACCGTTAGTTGGACCACAGGTAACGACAACCGACAAGTAGGGAACGGCAACACTCTCTTCTGCTATCCACATGTAATCTACTCCCGTGTCCGAGTTCTCAAAGTGCCATGGTCTTAAGGCTTCGGGGGCCTTGGCAACTTGAATACTCTTAACACCACAATGAGCTCCCAACTTCTGACACTCCTTAGCGAGTCCTGGCAGCAAACTTTGTTCCAAAACCATAGTGAGATCCCTGCCCGCAAAAAAAATCGTAGATCCTTTCCCTAAGGCTTCTACTGGAGCATCAAATGTCCTAGAACACG
>JBMTVV010000189.1:0-4524 GCA_049451755.1 Bdellovibrionota bacterium | reverse complement strand
GACCTGCCCTGCTCTTCCGAAACATACAAGGGGCCGCATTTCCTCTTGTCACGAATCTCTTCGGAACAAAAAAAAGAATAGATCTCGCCTTTGGCAAAAAACCAGAAGAGTTAATCCGACGTATCGCTCAGTTTCCGGAAACCCTTATGCCCCCATCATTTACGAGGCTCTGGCGGGAGAAGGAGCCCCTCTTCCAACTTACCAAAGTCGGAATGCGAAGACGCCACTGGAATCAGTCTCATCTTGTGGCCGATACGCCTCCCCAACTGAACCGGCTTCCACTACTGAAGACGTGGGAAGAGGATGGCGGAGCATTTATCACCCTTCCTCTTGTTTATACGGAGCATCCGGAAAAACGCATTCCTAATCTCGGAATGTATCGGATGCAACGCTTTAATGACCATGAGACGGGTCTACACTGTCAAATTGGTAAAGGGGGAGGATTTCACCTCCACGTAGCACGTGAACGTGGTGAACGGCTTCCCGTACATGTTTTCCTCGGTGGTCCACCAGCACTCATTGTATCTGCAATTGCTCCACTCCCAGAGAATGTGCCTGAATTACTACTTACCTCTTTGATTATGGGGAAAAAACTTGAGCTTACGAGCACCCCCTTTTCTTCGTTACCCGCGGTAACCTCGGCAGAATTTACCCTGATAGGTGAATGTGACCCGCTTGAGTTTCGCCCAGAAGGTCCTTTTGGTGACCACTATGGGTACTACTCGTTGCAACACGATTATCCCGTTTTTCGATGTCATACCCTGTTACGAAAAAAGGCACCTATTTGCCCCGCAACAGTGGTTGGCAAGCCAAAGCAAGAGGATTTTTACCTCGGGGACTACCTTCAAGAGCTGTTAAGCCCAATATTTCCAATTGTCATGCCAACAGTGCGGGACCTCTGGTCATACGGAGAAACAGGATACCATTCACTCGCAGCTGCTGTGGTTCACGATCGGTACAAACGAGAAGCAATGGTTTCTGCTTTCCGCATACTAGGAGAGGGGCAACTTTCTCTTACGAAATTTCTCCTCATCGTTGATCAACCGATTGACCTACGTAATTTCACATCAGTCCTTGAACATATACTTGAGCGAACGGACTTTCGAACAGACCTCTACGTCTTCTCAAACCTATCAATGGACACCTTGGATTACACGGGCCCTGAGGTAAATAAGGGCAGCAAAGGAGTCCTCTTAGGAGTAGGAGAACCTATTCGAGTATTGCCACAGCACTTCTCTGGCGACTTACCCGTAGGCATTCAACACGTAGCGATCTTCTGTCGAGGGTGCCTCGTTGTATCAGGGTCTTCATTCGAAGAAGATTCAACACTTGCTCAACGAATAGCTGAGCATGAAGACTTCGAGGGCTGGCCACTCATCATACTCGCGGATGACGCAAAAAAAACCGTTGAATCAACGAGCTACTTCCTTTGGCAGAGCTTCACACGTTTTGAACCTGGTGCTGATATTTTTTGTCGGCGTAAACAAATTCATCGGAATCATCTCGGATACGAGCCTCCTATTGTTATTGATACTCGGATGAAACCAGGATACCCGGCTGAGCTCGAATGTGACGAGAGAACTCGCTGTCTCGTCGACCAGCGTTGGGGAGAATACTTCTCTCAGTAGCCTCAGACTGCTACAATGGTGCCATGATAGATCTTTCCCGTATTCAAGCCGTTTTCTTCGATGCTGATGACACCCTTTTCGAAGTGCGAGGGAGTATCGGGGAACACTATGCAAAACAACTCAATAGATATGGCCATAATGTTGCGGCAGAGGATATTGATAGAATAATACCACACGCATGGCGACGGATGACTTCCACGTACGATAATAGAGAAGAAGGATATGTGACGGATCATTCCCGAGATGAGCGAGTATGGAATGAATTCCTACGGAACGTGATGTACGATATCGGCATCGCGAATCCATCTGAAGGGCTTTTTGCTGATATCTATGATGAATTCGGCAAAGCACGAAGTCGTCAACTCCTTCCACATGTGGAGCAAGTGTTAGAGACTCTTTCAAGCTCTATCACACTCGGCATTCTTACAAACAATGACAAGCGTATTCACCAGCTCATTCCCGATCTTGGAATAGCGCATCATTTCCAGTACGTTTTCTGTGCCAGTGATATCGGATACAAAAAGCCGTCCCGCCTAGTATTCTCGCGAATTGCAGAGCATGTTCAACTCGAGCCACACCAAATCCTTTACATTGGAGACTGTCCGAAGAACGATATTCACGGCGCTCTGAGTGCTGAGTGGAATGCACTTTGGATAAGGAGAAATACGACGCTATTTAGCGAAGATGATTCACTTACATTTCCTGAGGCTGAGACTGCTCCATCGATTAGCTGTTTTTCCGAACTCCTTCACTCATTCAGTAAGGTGTAGCGCACGGATAGAGCACGAAATGCACGCGTTCTCTTAGGGGCACTAGAGATCGCCTCTCCAGCATCCGATCTCAACGGGGTCACGCAAAAAGATGGGTGGTTTGTTATCGAGCAGCTGTAATTGAAGCATATCCTCGAACTCTACCCGTGAGACTTCATGGGCACCGAAACTAGCAGTAAGTGGAGTCAGCACCTGACAATCAATCCACGGCACTGCCATGTGCCGCAGTTGCGCGACGAGAAAACAAAAACAGAGCTTAGAAGCATTATCACGACGATGAAACATCGACTCACCCGCAAACATCGAGCCAAAGCTGACACCGTATAGACCTCCCACGAGCTCCTCTCTCTCATAGCACTCGATACTGTGAGCAAATCCCGCTTCATGCAAGCGGACGTATCCCTCCACTAACTCATCAGTAATCCATGTTCCCGCTTGACCATCTCGGTTAACACTTTGCTGACATGCAACGATTGTTGAGAGAAAATCCCGATTAATAGCGATATGGAACGTATGTTTTTTGAGAAATCGCCGCATCGAGCGAGAAAGGATGAATCGGTCAATCTCAAGAACGGCTCTCAACGGAGGAGCAAACCAGGTTAAAATATCATCTTGTAGCGGCCAGGGGAAAATTCCAGAGCGATAGGCAAGTACCAAAGTCTCGACATCGACGTCACCACCGACTGCGAGAAGACCATTCTCATCGGCAAGATGGGTCGGAGGGAAATTCTTCACTACCATAAAGCTCTTATCCTACAGAAAATCGCACAGACGGCCTCATAATTCGAAAATTGGCGATTTCACACAAGACGGGTGTAGAATACCTATTATTAGGTGAACCTCCCATAGCATAGGATATTACGAGAACAGAGAAAAACTCTAGGTCCTAAGAGCGAGAGTCTGCTACAAAGATTATCGAATGATGAACTCCGCGGATCTCTCACAGGGGAGAGCGCTCTATAAATGGTGCCGCTCCGCACTGAGCATCTGATGAGAAGAGGGTGTCTTATAGCTAAGGTGATATCACGTATGCACAACATACCACTGATTCTGAATAATGGCGGCCAGGACTCTAACTCCGACTCGTCGCACGGATCAGTTGAGACGTTGTCACAGTCACGTACCAGAATAAAGAGACCGAAGCGTTACCGAGTGCTCTTGCTCAATGACGACTACACCACAATGGACTTCGTTGTCAGCATTCTTGAGAGCGTCTTTTTGAAGTCTCCTACCGAGGCTGCACGAATCATGTTAGAAGTTCACCACAAGGGGTCGGGGCTATGCGGGATCTACCCGAAAGAGATAGCAGAGGCAAAGATTGTCGCAGTTGAATCAAGAGCCCGAGAAGCAGAATTTCCCTTACGCTGCGTTATGGAGGAAGAATAGTGTTCAGTACTGAACTTGGTTACACCCTTGAGGCAGCATGGCGCGAAGCATCCTCCCGCCAGCATGCGTATTTTACGCTGGAACATCTTCTCCTCGCACTTCTCGCTGACCCAGAAGTAAATACTATTCTAAAAAATTGTGGTGCCCATGTGAGAGCCGTTAAAGAAGAACTCGAAGAGTTTCTTGACTCACAGGTCGAAACTGCTACAGGGTCGAGCGCCGAACGCGCAGAGCCCATTCAGACCCCAGCAGTGCAGCGGGTACTGCAACGGTCAATCATTCACATGCACTCATCAGGAAAAAAAATGATTACCGCTTCAGAGGTGCTCGTTGCGATCTTCAGCGAGGACGAGTCGCATGCCGTCTTCTTCCTGAAGAGACAGGGAATAGAACGACTTCACGTCCTCGAATTCATCTCGCATGGAATTACGCGCTCTTCTGAACGTGAACACTTCTCTTCAGAGAAGGATGAGGACTTTGACAGTGAGGATGATTACTATGAGGACTATCAAACTGATGGCGACTACTATCCGGAAGAGTCGAGGCGAGAAAAGAGGAGCGCTCTTGAAACGTACACAGAAAACCTTTCAGACCTAGCAGAAGCAGGGGAGCTCGATCCGGTCATAGGACGAGAAGACGAAGTAGAGCGGGCGCTTCGAATCCTCAGTCGGCGTCAAAAAAACAATCCGCTGTTTCTCGGGGCTCCTGGTGTTGGAAAAACAGCCATGGCACATGCTATT
>JBMTVV010000188.1:0-4536 GCA_049451755.1 Bdellovibrionota bacterium | reverse complement strand
GTTTTGGTTTACTCAAAGAGATTGGCGGGCTGACCGAGAATGTGGTCAGGAATATCGGTACCATCAAGCTCTAATGCTGGAGGGCACTGGGGCAATTCATCGTGACAAAGTGCCGTCGCATCATATTCCCCTTCACAATCAATAATCATTTCCTTTGGTACCGTACATCCGCTTGCTTCCTCTCCAGCGGGATTTCCGAAGAGATCTTGCTCTCCATAAACACCTGCACTTCCTGTTGGCTCAAGCCCCGGGACACGTAGATTCACATTTCGCAGCTCACATAAGGGGCCAAACTCACCGGTAAAATAATGGGTAGGATCATTTAACCTGTCCACTCTAGCAGAACATGCCTGTTCAGCTCTGCGCCCAGCTCCAAATTCGGCTCGGATTCGCGCTTGAAGATTATCACATGCGTTCGCTGCCGCAGCTTTTTTCGCGTTACAAGTATTTTGCAGCTCCGTCGCTCTCACCTCTCTTGCAGCTAAGGCGTCGCCGTACTCAAGGTATAGATTGTTAGCCAAGGTACACTTCTCAAAGGCTCCTGGACGAACCGTCGTGGCCCCACCCTGTTGTGAGAGAGGCAGGCACTCCTCTCTTGCTTTATTAAATTTGTTTGCTGTCTCTTTCAGAGCCTTATCAAGTTTTTCAAGCTCTTTCTGATTCCTTTCGTTACAGAGCCGAACTAGGTTTTCAGTCTCCTTAGCCCTTCCTACTGGATCATCCCAAGAGCCATAGCTCACCCGTCCTAAATCAACTTTCACAGTGCCTCTTGCCTTCACCGTCTTCGACGCCGTCTTAACATACGGAGTTCCCCCACATGTGGAGAGCTCGGCCTGAGCGATACTAGAAAAACCTAGGGTCATCATACTGGCACAAAAAATATAAAATGTTGGTAGAGTAGTTTTCATGTTAGTCCTCCAGAAATTTCAAAACCTTTATTGTAGCGAAAGTGTGCAATCGACTAGATCTTCGCCTGATATCGACTCCGAGCGTGGAACTAAGCCCACCGTCTGACCTACTGTCCGACAGTTGATATATTGTTCTAGCACGCCTGGAGCTTCAGGATTAACGACGTATCCTGCCCAAACAGCACTACTCGGAGCATCTACTTCCGTTACGATTACGAGCTGCTCAACTGGCGTAGCTTTCGCTGCGTCGATACGACGATCGTCTTCAGTCTCAATACTGCTATTGCGCTCCACATCAAACCGAACCTCTATCGGCGATGTTACAGGGGGAGGGCACTGGGGAAGTTGCGGAGCCGTCCATCCAGTAGCTGGTGCAATTAAGAACAAAGATGTGAGAACAAATTTAATCGGTGAAGACTTACCATCTCTACATTCAGTCTTTGTAATAGTCTTTGTAATTTCTTTCGCCCCTTTACTGATTAGGGCAACACGTTCTTGATCTCGTTTTTCCATCGTTGAACCTCTTATAAATATATGAACCCAAAACGGAGAGACTCTTCCCTCCCCGCCCAAAACACGCCGGAGAGGAAGCATCCCCTCACAGCAACTGTCACCATTATGGGGCGTTCGACCAGATGTGATGCATAAATTGTGCATTCTGATCTTTATACAAGAGAGCTCCTTACCATGGGAGGGGCTCAAAACTCATAAAACCCGCTAAAAACCAGTAGGTTACCCCTGCCTTGCCCTCAATGCTTACAGCTCATGGCCTTTCGTATTTTCCACACAGATGGCGATCAGCTACCTCTACACACATGAGCAAAGAACTACCTGCTGAATAAGAAAAATAAGGAACACAGACCCCACCCCCTGTGAGGATCTCACCTAAATAGCTGACACCCCACGTCCCCGATGGTATGCTCTCGGTTTCACCGAAGATTACTGAATACTCGCCACTACAAAGGTCGCACATCATGACGAAACGACACTCCAATATTTCCCTCGAAGAGAAGCACTACGACCCTTCTCTCGTTGAGCAATCCATTTATGAGTTGTGGTTGGAAAATGGATGCTTCACAGCAGACCCAAGCTCAGAGAAACCACCCTTTACAATCGTCATCCCTCCGCCGAACGTCACAGGCCGCCTCCACATGGGACATGCGCTTAATAACTCAATGCAAGATCTCCTCTGTCGGTATAAGCGAATGAAAGGCTATGACGTGCTCTGGGTTCCCGGAACAGATCATGCTGGCATCAGCACACAGAGCGTTGTGAAAAAACATCTCGATGCAGAAGGTATTGACTACCGAGAGCTTGGTCGCGAAGGGATGATCGAACGGATCTGGAAGTGGAAAGAAAAGTATGGGGATCAGATCCTCCTCCAACTCCGACGTCTCGGCTGCTCGTGCGATTGGACTCGGACTCGTTTTACGATGGATGAAGGGCTCTCTCATGCGGTGAATCTTGCTTTCAAAAGACTCTACGATGACGGGCTCATCTACCGTGGACAGTACATCGTCAACTGGTGCCCTGTTGACCGAACAGCACTCTCTGATGATGAAGTCGATACAAAAGATGGCGGAGAACCGGGATTTCTCTGGCACCTGAAGTACCCATTCGCTGATGGGAGTGGGTATATTGAAATTGCAACGACCCGACCAGAGACAATGCTCGGAGACACTGCGATAGCAGTCAATCCGAAAGATGCTCGGTTCCAGCACCTCATCGGGAAAGAGGTAGTCGTTCCACTCGTTGAGAGAACCATTCAGGTCATTGGTGATGACTTCGTTGATCCTGAATTCGGAACTGGATGTGTAAAAGTCACCCCGGCTCACGACCCGAATGATTTTCAAATAGGGCTCCGTCACGAACTCGCGCAGATTAATATCATGAATGAGGATGCAACCCTCAACGATGAGGTCCCAGAACCGTTTCGGGGGATGGATCGTTTTAAGGCAAGAAAAGCAGTCGTACAAGCGATGGAGGAACTCGGCCTCCTCGTGAAAGTTGAAGAGCGGAATGTCCCTGTCGGCAGGAGTTACCGATCAAAAGCGATCATCGAATACCGTCTCTCAGACCAGTGGTTTGTGAAAATGAGACCTCTTGCAGAAAAGGCTCTCGCATCCTCTCAAGAAGGTGCTCTGAAGTGGCACCCGGAACGGTGGGATAACTTCTACCGCTCTTGGCTCGAAAATACCCGCGACTGGTGTATTAGCCGACAAGTCTGGTGGGGACACCGAATTCCGGCTTGGTATCACAAAGATACTGGCGAAGTTCTCGTTGATACTAACACACCGGTAGAAGTGCAACGGAATCCCGAGCAGTGGACACAAGATGAAGATGTACTCGACACCTGGTTCAGCTCAGCGCTTTGGCCTTACTCTACCCTCGGATGGCCCGAGTCAACGGCAGATCTTAACAAGTACTACCCGACGAGTGTTCTTGTGACCGGAAAAGATATCATCTTTTTCTGGGTCGCTCGCATGGTCATGACAGGGCTCTATCATCTGAAAGAAGTTCCATTCCATGAAGTCCTCATTAACTCAATCATCTGCGATGAAGACGGTGAGACAATGTCGAAGTCGAAGGGAAATGGAATTGATCCGCTCCACGTCATTGATGGTGCGACTCGTGAGGAGCTTGAGGGACCAATTCATGAAGCCAGACCAGCAAACATGGAAGGGCTCATCAAGAGGGTCTCCGAACGATTCCCTGAAGGCTTCCAAGGCGTTGGCGCTGATGCACTACGGTATACGATGTTGACATCAGCAACTGATGCACAGCAAGCACAAGTATCACTCAAGAAATTCGATGAGGTTGGACGCCCATTGACGAATAAAATCTGGAATGCATCAAAACTTGCGTTGGGCACAATCAGTGAGCTGCCAGCATCAGCTGAAGCAACTGAGACTGCGCCTCTGGCAGCGGAAGACCGATGGATTCTTACTCGGCTAAACGAAAGCATCCAAAAAGTCTCTGAAGCCTATGAAACGTACGCGTTTCACCATGCGACTGGCACACTGTACCACTTCTTTTGGGATGACCTCTGTGATTGGTACCTTGAAATCATCAAACCTCGACTTCGAAAGGGGAATATAGCTGATACACGGCGGATCGCAATGACCCTCTCTGAGTGCTTCCTCTCTTTCCTAAGAATGCTTCATCCGATCATGCCGTTTATCACAGAAGAGCTCTGGGGACACTTTCAGAGTGCTGCGGCAGAAAAATCGCTCTTTCCAACTGGTAGTGAAGATTTAGCATCGCATGAACTCTGTGCCACAAGCCCGTTCCCGGGAGGTTCCACGGCACAAGATGTGACACTCCTGACAACTTTTTCTACCGTCCAAGAGATCATTCGAACGATTCGAAACATGCGTGCAAAGGCAAACGTCTCACCAAAGAGCCCTCTTGAGATACAGGTGATAACCACAGATACGAGGTCCCAAGAGGTGGTAGAGGCGTATAACGAGCTAATCACACATCTTGCAAACCTCGGCTCATTAACCGTCTCTCAGAAACGGCCTGAGAAGTTTACTGTCTCAGTCGTTGGCGAAATGGAGATCTTTGCAAACCTCCTCGACTTCATCGACGTACAGTCAGAAATTGACCGTACGAAAAACGCTATTGA
>JBMTVV010000187.1:0-4545 GCA_049451755.1 Bdellovibrionota bacterium | reverse complement strand
AACACCGGAACCAGCTCCAGAGCCAACACCGGAACCAACTCCAGAGCCAACACCGGAACCAACTCCAGAGCCAACACCGGAACCAACTCCAGCACCGGAACTACCCGACCTGGCTCTTTGGAAATCTCAGATGCTTCAGTACGGCCAGTCCAACTGCTCCTTACTGCAGAATGGTAACCAGAACTTTGATACGAAACTACTAGCAACATACTATGATGCACAGCTTGTTTTCTATCAAATTGCGGACTACACAGGAGACAACTCTTGGTTAGCCTGTGCAGAAGCAGCCGAAGCAATCTACAGAGATCAGTATGTTCTACCGAGCAATGGGCTTGTTCCTGGGTATTGGAACTTTTCACATGGTCTTCTTGAGAGCTATATGAGAACTGGTGATACTACTTCGTTCGAAGCATTACGTCTCATGTCGCAAAACGCTGCATTTGCTGTCGATTCGACACCACTAAACTCTACGGCCCATGTAGACTATAGTCGGGAAGTCGCATACACGATAACAAGCTATTTGAATGCGGAACTTGCCGGACTAGAGCGCAGACAACGGGTATACGCCCTCAAAGATCAAGCACTCGATCATCTTGATCAGTGGTTTGTCTCTCAATCAGCTCCTTACATTCGACCATTTATGGTTGCCCTCACAGCGCAAGCACTCATTCTTTACGATGAGATAATTGGAGACCCAAATATACTTCCAATGCTTGAGCTTGCGATGGATAACGTATGGGAGAACATGTGGTTACCGAGTCAGGAGAGCTTCATGTATACAGATCGGTATCATTCAACAGGCGGACAGGAGCCAGCTCCAGATCTCAACCTGCTGATTGCACCAGTCTACGGCTGGCTCTACTCGAAGACCGGTGACATCCGACACAGAGAGCGCGGAGACCTTGTGTTCGCAGGTGGCGTGAAGAACGCATATCTTGTGAATGGAAAGCAATTCAACCAGAACTACCGATGGTCCTTCTCTTATCTCAGATGGAGAGAGGCTCAGTAGTATCTTCAGATGGGCGGGGAGGCATCTCCCCGCCCGAATCAGGTATCCTTCACTATGGAGTTTTCATAGGGACCTTGGATGTTCAGAGGTCCCCGCAGTACGACAGTAAAGAGCTCGCAGCGTTCCGAAGACTCTCCCACGATAAAGCATGCCACTAGCGATGCCGACAGAATCTTCCCAAATACTTTCGAACAACGGATGATTCGGTATAGCGCACGAATCTACGACGGAAAACTGTCGCGACCGTAGTACCTCACGAAGGAACTCAATCTCAAGCAGTAGCCCCGGCGAACATCGAGAGAACTCCTCTCGATAGGCAATTTTAAAACAGAATGCTCGAGAGCCTGAGGTGAAAGTAACTTTCCCCGCGACAGTCTTCTCATTCACCCGTAGGCGCATGAAGTGCAGCTTATCTCTCTTGAATAACTCGTGTAGTGTCTGAACAAAAAACTGCAAGTGCTTGTGATGAGAGCGAATGGCTGTTCCTTCACGTCCTTTCCATCCACTCTCCTCTAGAATCAGGAAATCTTCTATCCATGAGTTAAGCATCTCGACGGTGCCTGCTTTAGTTAATTGAGGCAGAGTCTCTATCAAAACAGCGCCAGACTCACTCAATCGCCGATGTCGCTGCCTATATTTCTTACGAAAGGCTCGAGAACAATTGGTCCAGAACTGCTCAAACGATTCATAGTTGTCAATGAAAAAGGCTGGACGACGTTCATAGTATAATGCCTCTTGTAAATGAAGGCGGTTGAGTACCCCCGCTAAACCGCTTCCATCCTCACAAAATTCAGCGGAGAGCTGAGAGCACTCAAAAAGTCTCGGATATCGTACCTCTTTAATGAGCCATCCTAAAAATTGCTCAAGAGCATATTTATAAAGGAGGTGATCCATAAGTGGAGTTGAGAGGAACTGATACGGATGCTTCCATAACGACATGTAGCTAATAGGGAGGCCCCTCCACGAGGGCTGTCTGGAGACAGGAAAGAGTCCGATCAGTTCTCCGGCACTCTTCACAAGAACAATTCTAACCTTACTACTTTGCGAGGTAAGAAATTGGATAGCTGGTATCAGCACCTCAGGCTCATAAAAAATATTACACAAGCGACTCCTCTGAACCAGCTTCCTCCATTCCCCTTCTCGCGCTCTTAAGGATTCGTAATCAGTGACGACTTCGACTGCCATCGTGTTCTCCCACCACATTTGGCTTTTCATATCTCCCCACTTCTTGGAACGCTGGTATGAGCTGACTCATACCAGCATGGTAATAAAGAGTTCAATGTCACTCCTTCAGTGGCTCCAGCGTGGAATATTTATTGGGGTAACGATGTACTTTCCTTTCATTCGTAAGCTATCTCTTTGTCTTTTTTTCCTGGCATCACCCTTTGGTTGCGCTGGCGATAGCTATGAGGGCGAGAATAACGCACCGATACGAAACGAGCCTCCTCTCACTAACTCTGATTCAGATGCGTCTACCTCTCCTTTTGATATAGCACGCAGGTGGAGCAATCAGCTTGCACTGTATGGGAAACGTTTCTGTAATCCGGATGATATAAAGGAACACCAGCTATGGGAGGGTGGTGTGTGGTACTATGACGGAGCCCGAGTTTACTACAACGCAGCGGATTTCTTTCAGGATCAAAAATGGGAGTCCTGTGCTCAATTTGTACTCAACACATACAAGACATATGTCATAGATAGCGACGGTAATATACCGGGCTGGCGCGTATTTCCTCACGGACTCTATGAACACTACCTCCGTACTGGCGATCGAACGTCTCGCCAAGCAATTCTCTTACTTACTGAGCGGTCAGCCTTTGCGAAGACTTCAGGCGGTGCTGATGCAGAGCTTAGTAGAGAAACAGCCTACCTCATTCATACCTTTTTGATTGCTCGCGAGCTTGGTCTACAAGGTTTTGATGGTCAGTTAGAGATAGCAATAGCTCACGCACGCGAACACCTACGACAGTGGACTCACTTACAGGGCGCTGAGTATGCAAAACCATTCATGATGGGCCTGACCTTTGAAGCATTAATATCGGCATATGAGACAAAATCTGATTCTCGTAGCCTCACCACACTCCAAGAGGCTGCAGATTGGCTTTGGGAGAATGGCTGGAATCCTACCAAGAAATCTTTCCCCTACCTTATCTGCACATCTAACTCGTCTTACTCTGAGTGCAAAGAGCAACCAATACCATTCGCTCCAGATCTCAACCTTCTCATTGCCCCCGCCTATGCGTGGCTTTACGTGGTTACTGGGGATCAGAAGTATGCAGAGATGGCAGATCGTATCTTCATTGGAGGGGTTACTCAGGCTGATCTCAGTAGCGGCAAGCGGTTTTCGCAGAACTATCGATGGAGTAATAACTACATGAGATGGAGGCTAGGCATCGAGAATACAAATGGAATGTCACAATGAGAATCAACTCGAAACTGAATGCACGGTTTGTATTCGTCCTCATTCTCGGAACTCTATGCGTTTATTTTGTTCGGGGGTTTTTTTTCTCAGACCCATACTTCTTTGACTCGAAGTGGAATCCTATTGCTTATCAAATACTTCAGATAACAAGAATTGCACTCCCAATTGCAGTGATAGCCGCCCTCGTTTTAGTGTGGAGAATCGATTGCATACTTAGAAATCTAATACGAGCTACCACTCTGACGACAAGCCTCCTGATAACGTTTCTGTTCACCTACCCAGTCCTGAACCTCTACTCTCGTCATAGGTATCGACCGAATCTCGCTCGGTATCATTCCTTCCTTCAAATTGCTCCACCTACGACGCACTCATTACCCAAACACGAACCAACGACACTACTCCAGTATCCCAGCTCGTATCGTCCACTACGAATACTCACACTGGGGGGCTCAACAACCGCCTGGAAAGGAAGTACAGGGCTGGGATGGACAGATATGCTCTCTGAACAGCTGACAGCAAATTTGTATGGTCGTCCCGTCGAATTAATAAACGGCGCAACAGAGTGGTATACAACTGCTCATAGCCTTATTCATTACCAATTCAATCTCGATGACGTAGAGGCGGATATCATCATAATCATGCATGCAATCAATGATTTACTGACCAATGCTGACTTCAGTTATTATAGTAGCGGTTCCTTTCGGGCTGATTATGGGCACTTCCACGGACCACTCCAACGCATACTATATCGTCGCGATGAACCTTTACAGGTAGTAAATGATTTTCTGCAAGCCGCTTGGTACCACCATCCGCGCACCATTATAGAGACAGAACAGTTCCCGGGAAAGAAGGCTTATCGACGTAATATGGAACGACTTATTGCACACGCAGTGCGCAGAGGAAGTCTCATAGTTCTCCTAACACAGCCCTTTTTGTATCATTCGTCTCTATCCGAGGAAGAATTTCACCAACTCTACATGGTTCGAAGAGAAGCGATTGGACCCCACAAACAATGGTCTCTTCAGACTGCTCTTTCAGGAATGGAGCAATATAACGAAGAGGTGCGAAAGATAGCATTAGAGGGAACCGCACATATTTTTGATTTAGAAAAAAC
>JBMTVV010000186.1:0-4554 GCA_049451755.1 Bdellovibrionota bacterium | reverse complement strand
AGATATTATGTACTAGTACACGGAAACATTGCCAATGTCAACTGAAGGGTGAAGAATAGGGGCATGTCAAAGGACGAATCCATTCAACTCTTTCTCGAAGCGCTCTCGGGGCTCAAGGGGCAGGAGGCACTCCATGGCTTTCTCGCTGAGATTCTCACCCCGAAAGAGCTTGAAGAGATAGCGCACCGGCACCAAATCCTTCAACTCTTAAATGCTGGATGGACGCAGCGTGACATCGCAGCAAAGCTCGGAGTTGGGATCGCAACAGTGTCTCGTGGAGCTCGTGAACTCAAAAGGCGACAAGCGAGTTAGTTCCTGACCATTTTCTCATTACACGGTTTTATCCCGGACTCTTTTTCTTTAAGTGCCCTGACTGCTATGCCGATTCCGATCTAACGGAGGACGTCACATGGAATGGTGGGGATGGGCTATCGCTGGTTTTCTTCTGTTGGGTGCCGAGATGATGGTGCCTGCCGATTTTTTTCTCTTTTTTCTTGGCTTAGCAGCACTGATTGTGAGCGGTCTCTCTGCGGTGGGACTCTTTGCCGCACCATGGGCAGAGTGGCTGACCTTCGCACTCCTTGCCATTACCTTCTTAGGCGTTATCCGCCAACGGATAATGAGCCGGCTCGCTACGGAAAAAAACAAAACGGATCTCGATGAGGTAGTCGGCGGAAAAGCAATCGCGAGCTCTGACCTTGGCGTGCAAGAGCGAGGAAAAGTTGATATGCGCGGAACGTCTTGGAGTGCGCTCAACGTCGGAAGTGAGCAGATCTCTTCGGGAGAGCAGTGCATCGTTGAAGCGGTCGATGGCCTCGAGCTACATGTGAAAAAGAACTAAAAGAAAAAGACTAGGAGAAAATACTGATGGTGAGTTCAGCACTGATTGTCGTTCTCGTTTTTGTGGTTCTTGCAGTCATCATTATCGCAAAGACAGCTATTGTTGTACCACAACAGAGTGCCTACGTCGTTGAACGACTCGGTAAGTATTACACGACGCTCGGCGCAGGATTTCATATTCTCCTTCCCTTTATCGATATTATTCGGTATCGGCACTCGTTAAAGGAGATCGCTGCTGATATCCCAGAGCAGATTTGTATTACCCGAGATAATGTTCAAGTAGGGATTGATGGGATAATTTATTTTAAGGTTCTCAATGCTGAACGTGCCTCTTACGGTATTGATGATTTCGTATTTGCAATTTCTCAACTGTGTCAAACGACGCTTCGCAGTGAAATCGGACGGATTGACCTTGATAAGACTTTTGAGGAGCGAGCACAGATTAATACCCAAGTGGTAAGTGAGCTTGATAAAGCGACAGAGCCGTGGGGTATTAAAGTACTTCGGTATGAGATTAGAAATATTACTCCTCCTCAAGATGTATTGAATGCGATGGAGAAGCAAATGCGCGCTGAGCGAGAGAAGAGAGCGGTTATTCTTACCTCAGAGGGTGAACGAGATGCTGCTATTAATAATGCAGAGGGGGAGAAACAAAAGGTTATTAAAGCCTCTGAAGCCGCCAAGCAACAACAGATTAATGAGGCGGAGGGAGAGGCGATAGCCATTCTTTCAGTCGCCGAAGCAACTGCAGATGGGCTACGCAAGGTGGCTGAAGCGGTTCACTTACCGGGTGGTTTTGAGGCAGTACAACTTCGTGTTGCGGAAAACTACCTGATGCAGTTCGGAAAGCTTGCAAAGGTGAATAACACGATGCTCCTTCCAGGAAATGTCTCTGATGTGGCAGGTATGGTGGCTACTGCAATGTCGGTTATTCAAAACCATCCAGATCAAAAAAAGGATGATTATCGTTAAGCGGTTTTTATACGTTTTTACCTTTCGTGCATCTCTTACTGCCATACTACTTTGTATGGGTAGTTGTGGGGTTATATCAGAGAAGCCCAAGAGACAAGAATTAGAGGAGCTTCGCTCTGATTGCCTTGCGATACCAGATGCGGTACGTGAGGCAAGACGCCTTATGGGTAGGGTAGGAGAGTCTCTTCCCCAGTGTAAGAGCCTCGCTCGAGATGATTTTGTAGCGCTTGGTAGTGCGCTTCTCTCTGAAGAGGTCTCAGAGAAAGAGCTTTCTCTTGAAGGAGAAATCTTTCGACGAATTGGTCTCATAACAGAGATCTACCCGTACGCTCAGTGTATTCACGGAGCGTACACGGCTGAGGCTTCAGCATTTTACTCACCCCGTCGTAATACCATTTTTATTCCTGATTGGTTTGAGGTGCCTTTTCCCATTCTTGTCCATGAGGCGGTTCACTTCCTTCAACGAGAAGATGGGGACTATACAAACGATGAGCGGTTTCGAGGGATATTTCGGGATTCAGCCCTCGCGCTTGGGGCGATGCTTGAGGGAGAGGCACTGAATGTTGAAGAGCAGTACCTAAAGGAACACCCAGAAGGAAGCATTGAAGTCGAACTACCAGAGAGTGGACGGCTTGAGATGACCGACCCGACGTGTGAGATACCACCTACGCTCAAACGGCTATTTTATTTTCAGTATGACTATGGAGCGCTTTTTTGGCCACGGCTCTACCGGATCGCACCAGAGATTACGAGAATACAAGTGTTTCAGAACCCACCACATACTACTCGCGAAATAATTGATCCGAAGGTATATGTAAGACGGTTAAGAGCGGCGGAGAGCGAGGAGCTTGAGGAGGTCCCAAAGTTGGAAGGGACGGCGTGTGAGGCTGGTGATAAGACAGAAGCGCGAAGTCTTGGAGAATATGCGTTACGAAGTCTTTTTGAGAGTGTCTTACCAAGAAATGAGAGCTTTCTAGCAGCTCGTGGACTGATGAGTGATTGCTTGCGCATGAAAGGGGATACGGGAGAAGGCGAAGGCTTAGAAGGAATTCAGTGGGCTCTATCTTTTCAAACGGATGCTGACGTGCAAGAAGCTTGGAAAGCGCTAGAGCGCATCGGTGAAAAACACGATATGAGAGTCACTGGGGGTTTGAAGGATAGGGAGATAATTATTCGTTTCGATGCTCCAGCTTTGGAATAGGGTCTATGCATCTGTCTTTAGAATGCGTAATCGCCAATATTCAAGGGCTAGAGGATCGTTTTCCTTCTGATAGCTATCGAGTTGAAAGCCGATTCCTGATAGTCGCTTTTTGAGGTATTTAATCGTCTCTTCAGCGACTTCCATGCTCCGAATGTTTTCAATCAGTACATGCTCGCTCCCATCTTGGTCGACGACTCTTACATGAGTGTCTGGATTCTTCGGTGAATCATCATACTGGAGCTGGTCTTCTATCTGGTAGCAGAGCGCTAATGGATTTGATGCTGCCTCTATCTTCTTAAAAATCTTTTTCAGTTTCAGGTAATCTTCGTTGTGAGACTGAGAGAAGCTCTCAATTGATAGGGAAGTAATAGGCCATGCGACAGATTCAGGAGCTTGGTTCTTATTGTGGCAATGGTAGTCACTGTAAATACCAATGGTTCTCTCGGAATCATCGGGAGCAAGGTAGGTCACTTGTGAGACCCTGAGGTGTTTACTATTAGGATGAAGCTCTGCTTTTGCACAGAAGTTTCTCAGCACCTCTGTAAAGACCTGCTCTGGAAGATCAAATTTCTGAAAGGAGATATCTGCATTCGTATGAATAAAACCGACCTGTTTTGTCTCACAGTAAAGTCGAACTATTTTTAGAAAGCCTTCATCAAGACCAAGTGCAATTTTATTCGTCGCGAGCTCTGCATTGAGTGCCCAGATAGGGCGGGTGATGGTGGGGGCGGCGCACATTTCTGCTGAAAAGGGTTCAGGGATATGATCAGGTGAACTTCCTGAACACCCATCTGAACTTGGTCCGTCAAAATTCTGCATACTCAACTATTCTGAAGGCAGTAGTACGTAATAACACTGACTCTCATAAGGCTCATGATCACGGTGCGCGAGACATGAGACTGACAGGTTGTCTCCCATAAGACCTACCTCCACAGATATAGAACAATGTTCCTATATTTGCACGCATCTAATTTAATTAAGTAAATGTAGATGGTTATGACGTATCTGGCGTCGGATCGAGAGGGTTTAGTATTACGCTCTGCATACGTCCCCTACGTGGGTGAGGCAAAAAGGGGGGCTACTTAGAAGGTAAAACCTCCTAAGTAGAGACCGAGGGCAAACTCGTTGTTAGAACTTTCCCAACGGACGTCAACACCGATAGGCATTTCACAGAGTAGAGAGCCGATAAAACGCTCCAGGTCACTTGGAATCAGAGTCTTTAGTGGTGCGGCTACTATAAGATTTGCATCGAAGGAAGAGCCTTCACAACTCTCGCTAGCGCATGCGGAAAGTCGACATATTCCCCGGCTGCCTAGCAAGGGAGCAGCATCCCATTTTAAACGGATGGAGCGATCCTCATTCCATTCCTCAAACTGGCAACTGAGACTTCCAAAGCGTTCGAATCCCAAAGACTGGCTTAAATCAAAGGAAGTTGGATTACACCGATAGTCAGAGCCAGTTCTGTCGACCCCAGCGAAGCTTAATTGATGTCCATTATCTCCTTTCTCGAGGTCAACCGAGAAGGGAAGCGGTATATTAAA
>JBMTVV010000185.1:0-4557 GCA_049451755.1 Bdellovibrionota bacterium | reverse complement strand
GGCCTGGATATTCCGGCCCAAGGGCGGGACGGTGAAGACTCGCTGGGAGAACCTTTGGGACGAGGATGAAGACGACGAGCAGGACCTGATCGCCGCCGAGACCGTCGCCGACGAGGCGCGTGAGGCGGGGACGGGCACCGGAACCGTATCCTGAGCTGAATGCTTTTCGACCTGCGTGGAAAAGGCCGACGGACCGCCGTAAAGATCATCTACAGCGGCTTGGCCATCCTCCTGGGCGGAGGCCTGGTCTTCTTCGGAATGGGCGGCGCCACCGGCGGCGGAGACGACTGGATCGTTTTTACGAGTGTGAATGGGGTTCAAGCCTTCATGGAGGTGCTCAGTGAGGCAGGGAAAACATCAGAAGACCTCGCGAGGAGCCGTATTGCTGTTATCGGCCCTTCAACGGCAGATAGCCTCCGTGAGTACGGTGTTATTCCTCATGTGATGCCAGAAGAATTTATCTCGGATGCTATTCCTGAAGTTTTGGGTGAGATCGCGGGGAAGTGTTTTCTGTTGCCGCGGGCAGACATTGCTCGAAAGTGGCTTCCAGAAGAGCTTTCGAGAAGAGGGGGAGTTGTTCAAGAGGTTCCAACCTACGGAGTGGTTCCAAATGAAGATTCCGAAGCGGTCGAGCACCTCAGAACTCTGGCACGCCCTGATTTCATAACTGTTACAAGTTCGTCAATTGTTCGCGGGCTCTATGGACTACTTTAAAAATCAGGTCGTCTGAGTTGTTTTTCTGAGGTTCCAGTTGTTAGTATCGTCCCTGTGACGAGCGTGACGGCACGTGAGTGCGGCGCAGCTACAATTATTACGGCGAAAGAGTACACGACGGATGGAATCGTGAAGGCAATGATTGCCTACGAACAAGAGAGTGGTCGAGATCAGTAGAGAGGAGAATAAGATGAATGATACGTTTTTACGAGCATGCCGTAGGGAGCCGACGTCATATACCCCCGTATGGTTGATGCGACAAGCAGGGCGGTACCAAGCGAGCTACCGAGAGATTCGCTCAAAGTATACAATGCTTGAACTGTGTCAGCATCCTGAGGAAGTCGCTCGTGTGACCCTATTACCTGTCGAACAGTTCCGCGTTGATTCTGCGATCCTCTTTTCAGATATCACGATTCCCTTTCTCGGTATGAAGGTTGGGTTCGATATCGTTCCAGGGGTAGGTCCCGTTATTGATGAGCCTATTCGATGTCCAGCAGATGTTTCGCGCCTCACTGAATTTCCTGTAGCAGAGGAGCTTCCGTTTATTACTGAGGCAATTTCAATTTTGAAAAAAGAGCTACAGATTCCACTCATAGGATTCGCCGGAGCTCCTTTTACTCTTGCCGCATACCTCATCGAAGGAAAGCCATCGAAAGACTTCAAGCACGTCCGGCAATTCATGTTTCAGTATCCTGAGGCGTGGCGAGAGCTGATGGATCTCTTGGTGAAGGTGACGGTTGACTACCTCGGGTTACAGGCTCGTGCTGGTGCTGATGCGCTCCAGCTTTTTGATAGCTGGGTAGGAGCACTTCATCCTGTTGCATACGAGAGATACTTGTTCTCTCATATGAAGGTTTTGTTTGATGAGGTGGCGAAGAACGAAGTTCCGATGATCCATTTTGGTACCGGCACCGCATCGCTCCTTCCGCTTATGCACCGTGCCGGCGGGGACGTGATCGGGATCGACTGGAGGACGCCGCTCGCAGAGAGTTGGGAGCGGCTCGGATTTCAGTGTGCGGTTCAGGGAAACCTCGATCCAGCGATTCTCTTCTGTGATAGAGCGCGGATTACAGAGGAAGTGGATCGGATACTCGCAGAGGCTGCTGGTCGTCCGGGGCATATCTTTAATCTTGGTCACGGGGTGTTACCAGGAACACCGGAAGACAACGTGAAGTTCCTCGTTGACTATGTGCATGAGAAGAGTGCTCGATGAGTTATCGGATTGGGATTATTGGAGGAGGTGTCTCGGGACTATCCGTAGCGTACTTTCTCGAACAAGCATCTCCAGAGCTCGAACTGACGATCTTTGAGACGGAAGATCGCATTGGTGGAAAGGTTCAGACGTTTCGCGGACCTCGTGGTGAGGTTATTGAGGGGGGTGCCGACTCAGTGCTCTTACGGAAAGACTCTCCCTTAGAGACGTTGTTGATGGAGCTTGGGCTTGCGAGTGAAATTATTACCCCTCTGAAGCGGACATTCTCTGTTCAACGAGAAGGAACGCTTCATGAAGTACCTCTTGGAATGCTGCAGGGAATGCCGAAGAATCTGCTGGCTCTCTGGCAATGCTCACTCTTTTCACTGTATGGGAAGATTGTGGCGACGATGCGAGGCGCCTATGATCTTCTCTTTTCTCCGAGCCTGAAGGGAGACCCTTCGATTGCTGCAACGCTTCGGAGCCGTTATGGAGAAGAAGTCTCAAAGTATTTTTTCGAAACGGTCTTTGGCGGAATACACAGTGGCAATGCTGACACGCTGAGTTTCCGCTCGCTCTATCCAGATATGGCCAATCGAAAGAGAGCTAAGGGCGGGAAATATCATCAAGCGCGTTTTATCTCGTTGCGAGGTGGGATGGGCGTGTTGCCTGAGCGTATGCAAGGAGCGCTCACCCGAACAACCATAGAGCTTAGCGCCGCTATTGAGCGAGTGATACTGACAGAATCAGGTACTTATCGAGTCATTACTTGCTCTGGCGCAGCTGCTGAGTTTGATGAGGTGATCATAGCAACGCCTGCTTGGGCAGCGGCAAATATTGTTCAGGAATTATCGCCTTCACTGGCAGAGAGGCTTTCTGCAATTGAGCACTCTTCCTCTGCGGTAGTGAGTATGGTGTTGGAGGGGAAGCATCTCGCCGTTTCACCAAAGGGGAGTGGGTACCTGCTTGCGCCGGAGGAAGGAGGGTATGTGACAGGGTGCACGTATTCGTCTGAGAAGTGGGATTTTCGAAGAGGGAGTGATCCGGATACGGTGTTGGTACGGGTGTTCTTCGGGAGAAATGGCGGGGTTGCGTCTGTCTCTGATGAAGAACTGCTGAGCGCAGCACGAAAGGAAATTGAAAAGAAGCTCGGGTACAAAAATATTCCCCGCTATGAGAGTCTTGCGCGGTGGGAACGAGGACTCCCGCAGTACGCCTGTGGTCATGCCGAGCGACTGTTACAGATTACTGACGAAGCGAGTACGTATAAGGGGCTACACTTCATAGGCACGTCGTATCGGGGAGTAGGAATTCCAGACTGTGTGAAGGAGTCATACGTAACAGCACAAAAAATCGTGCATGAACGAAGCGAGAGCCAGATACAGCTGGGGGCAGACAACGGAATCAGCTCCTCGTTCCCACTGAAAGAGAGTTTTGAGAATCAACACACTACCGGAGACGGTCAGGAGGAGAAGTATGGGACGACAATTTGCGCCTGATACGGCAGATGGATGGGCAGTACTCCACCAGTTTTTTGGAATTGATTGGGTTGGATTGAAACGTCTGTCGCCAGAACGACGAGATGAAGTGGTCAGCGAGCTCTCAGACTACTTAGCAAAGAGTGAGGCGTATAACAAAGAGCTTGGTCAATCTGCCTCGTATCACGTCCTTGGACATAAGGGAGGATTACTCTTGTTGCACTTTCGTCCTGAGTTCTCAGACTGTGCGCAGGTAGAGCTTGATATTGCTCAGCTCTCGATTGCTGAATACTTAAAAGAGCAAGACTCGTACGTTTCTGTCGTGGAGCTTGGAATGTATCACACAACAAAAAACATCGTGCGTGCGCTTCGAGAGCAAGGGCTTACGCCTCATACGGATGAGTGGGACGAGGCATATAAAGCGAAAATGGAACCACACAAAGAGCATCTCCTTGAGCGGCGCTACACAGAGATTCCTGACTCTCGGTACATCTGTTTTTACCCGATGGATAAGAGACGTGGCGAGAAGTTTAACTGGTACCATGAAGAGTTAGAGCACCGAGCTGAACTCATGATGGAGCATGGAATGACTGGTCGGCGGTATGCAGGCCGTGTGAGGCAGGTGATTACAGGGTCTATTGGATTTGATGATTGGGAGTGGGGGGTAGATCTCTTTTCGGAGTCTCCGAATAACTTCAAAGACCTGGTGTATGAGATGCGTTTTGACGATGCGACCTCTCTGTATGGAGAGTTCGGGAAGTTCTACCTTGGAGTAAGACTTCCGGTTGAGGGACTTTCGGCCTACTTTGCAGGGACGCTCCCTCGTTAGTAGGTGTAGTCTCGAGTGCCATTCATAAGATAAATTTGATTAGTCTCTTGAGCTCTGTAACCTACTCTCTGGGATGAGGGAGCGGTCTAGGAGTTAATTGTGATAGAGATAAAAAATAATCAGGTAGCGACTAGTTCAGTAGAGATTAACTTACTTCGCGAGGGAACTCCTGAGCCGCAGGTAGCAGCGGATAGTGAGTATGAGCTGAATAGAGATATAGTTTTTACTCCTCAGTACGATCTTGCAGAGGTGTCGTATCGTGATGCGATTGTGAGAAATCCCACCAAGAAAAATGAGATGTAAGACCCTTATACGAGTGTATCTTCACCTATCGATATATCGAT
>JBMTVV010000184.1:0-4559 GCA_049451755.1 Bdellovibrionota bacterium | reverse complement strand
AGGCAACGAGGAAGGGTTCTACGCCCATATTGAGTAGTCGTCCGACGGTAGATGGGGCGTCGTTTGTATGAAGTGTTGAGAGTACCAAGTGGCCTGTTAATGAGGCTTTGATCGCAATCTCTGCAGTTTCATAGTCTCGGATTTCTCCCACCATGATGACGTCAGGATCTTGTCGTAGAAATGCTCTGAGAGCGGAAGCAAAGTTAAACCCGATATCATCGTGCATCTGTGCCTGGTTAATTCCACCGAGATTGAACTCCACCGGATCCTCAGCGGTACTGATGTTCGTCGTTGTCTTATTGAGCTCAGCGAGAGCTGAGTAGAGAGTTGTCGTTTTCCCCGAACCAGTTGGCCCCGTAACGAGTACCATTCCGAACGGTTTTGCGATGGCTTCTTGAAAGTCTTCGAGTTGGCGGGTGTCAAATCCAAGCTTTGTCATATCGAGCTGGAGATTCGATTTGTCGAGGAGTCGCAAAACGACCTTCTCACCAAAGAGTGTGGGTAGTACGTTCACTCGGTAATCCATTTCACGATTATTACCGAGTTTGAGTTTGATGCGACCATCTTGGGGAAGTCGTCGCTCTGCAATATCGAGGTCTGCCATGATTTTCACCCGTGAAGTAAGAGCGCTTTTCAGCTTCAGTGGTGGCTTCATGATTTCATAGAGGACGCCATCGATACGGAATCGGACTCGGAATTTCTTCTCGTACGGTTCAATGTGTATGTCAGAAGCCCCCCTTTTAATGGCATCAGTAAGCACGGCATTAACGAGCTTCACGACTGGGGCATCTTCCGTTGCTTTTTCGAGCTCGCTGACGTCTGGCTCAATAGATGGGCCGATAATCTCCACATCTTGCTCTTCGTAATCTCCAAGAATCGAGTCATACTCAACTGCTTGTTCGAACAGTTTTTCCTGTTTTGCTTTGAGAGAGCTCTCCTTAGAGAGGACTACCTGTATGTCGAGTCCCGTAATGAATTTAATGTCGTTGAGAGCTGTGAGGTTTGACGGATCAACCATTGCAACGGTGAGACTAGAGCCACTTTGGACAATCGGGATAAGGCCGTGTTTCACGGCAAGATTTTGTGGAATGAGCTGAAGCAGATCGTCGTGGATGGTGTACTCGTCAAGTTCAACGATCGGCACATCATACTGTTCGCTTACAACCTCTGCGATATCTTCCTCGGAGAGAAATCCGAGTTTTACCAGGTACGAGCCGATGAAGCCGCCTCCACCAGCAGCCCGCGCCTCTTCGGCTTTCTCGTATTGTTCTTCCGTGAGGACTCCTGTTTTTACAAGGAGCTCTCCAACCCGAGATGTCATGAACTCGCCTTTCTCCTAGTGCCCCTCGTGTAGTACAGAAAACCTCAGTGCCGTGTGTCGTATGGGGCGAGGAGGCAGAAGCACCAGCGGTACGACGGCTGTGCACGTTCTGACTCCGTGACTTTCTATGAGGGTTTTCGGCAGGCCAAAATAAGAACTTTACCGAGATTGGCACCGGTGGGTGACAAATAGTGGCGGAAGTCAAAAAAAATGAGGAAAAACAGCTCTTAAGAGGTGTCTTCAGTGGCAGAATTTGTCATCGTTGAGGGCAGGATGGTCTTTTTCGTTTGGATTTTCATCATCGATGGGTAGAAAGCAGAACAAGGTACGGGAACAGAAGGGAACGCCGTCTGGGAAAGAGGCGACCGACGGCAAGAATCTCCCAGCCGTCCGCTCGACGAGCGTCGTTCCCTACGACTCTCTCTCTGCCTATATGCGTGAGATTCGGCGATACCCGAAGCTCACTCGGGAAGAGGAGAATGAGCTAGCCCTTCGATATCGCAACGAGCGTGATCTAGAGGCGGCGTATGCACTCATTTCGAGCAACTTATGGCTTGTGGTGAAGCTGGCTCGCGATTACGAAAGAACAGCTCGGAACCTGCTCGATCTCATTCAAGAAGGGAATATCGGACTGATGGAGGCCGTCAAGAATTTTGATCCATACCGTGGAGTGCGTTTCCCTTCATACGCTGTATGGTGGGTGAAGGCGTACATTATCCGCTACATGCTCGCGAATCTCCGAATTGTAAAGCTCGGAACGACACAGGCGCAAAGGAAGCTATTCTTTAATCTTCATAAGGAAAAAGAGAAGCTCGAGCGCATGGGGATTGCGCCCCGACCAAAGCTCCTTGCTGAGAAGTTAGATGTAAAAGAGAGCGAAGTGATAGAAATGGAGCAACGACTTGGTTCTCCAGATGTCAGTGTTGACGCTCCCCTTGGTAGTGGCGATGAAGAGGGGAGTACGAGTACTCTCCTCGGTGTATTGGCAAATGAAAGTCCCTCTAGTGAGCAGTTGGTCGAGCAAAAACAACGAGCTGAGTTTATTAAGAAAGGATTTGAAGAGTTTGCAGAGACGTTGAAAGACCGTGAGCGAATTATTCTTGAGCGTCGCCTGTTGAGTGAAGAGCGAGCGACCTTACAGGAGCTCTCGGATGAGCTCGGAGTGAGTCGAGAACGGATACGACAGATTGAGAACCGAATGAAAGAGAAGTTAGAGCTCTTTTTCTCAGAGCGACTTCAAGATATTGATGGAGATATTAGTTTCTCATGAGCTGGATTCTGAAGAAAAAAGGAGCATCTGAGATGGGAGGTGTTATTCGTCCCTTTTTATTTCTTGTGTCGCTGGTGGGCATAGTCGGGGGTGTTTTCTACAGAGGAACCCTTGTGAACTTCTTAGAGTCAGAGGCGCCCTTTATTGAGTCAGTATTTATTCCGGAGGGTATCGGAGTTGAGGGTGCTGAAATCATTTTACGAGTTCGTGATGATGGAGCAGGCATTGACGAGATTGTTGTTCGAGCACAGCAACATGGTATCGAGACGGAGTTGTTGCGGCAGTCACTTGGTGGTGTCTCAGAGCAAGAGTTTCGAATTCCACTCGATGGAGAAGGGGGACGATTTCGTGAGGGAAAACTGGATCTTCTCGTGCGTGCCTTTGATCGTAGCTTCTGGAGCAATGGTGATGAAGTTGAGCTCTCGCTAGTTGTTGATTATCAAACACCAAAATTAGAAGTCATCACAACGCAGCACAATGCACGAGTCGGCGGTGCACAACTTCTCATCTA
Source organism: Bdellovibrionota bacterium (assembly GCA_049451755.1). Classification (GTDB taxonomy): domain Bacteria; phylum Bdellovibrionota_C; class UBA2361; order UBA2361; family RFPC01; genus RFPC01. The sequence goes on along the minus strand of JBMTVV010000184.1, from coordinate 1,457 downwards.
TCGAGCTAGTGATGGAGACCTCGTGGAGTCTGGTGTTCGGGTCGGCGATTTCTTTTTTAGAGGTTATCCTGCAAGACAGCTGGATGCGGCCTTAACAGAACCAGATCTGTATGCGGTTATATATGCAATTCCTTTTCGTGGGCGTGCTGTGAGTCGATATAAGATTTCTGCGGAGGCAAAAGATCGATCTGGGAATCTCTCGAAGATATCCTTCTACTCGAAGGAGGCACCAGCTCGGGTGTCTACTCAGCAGGTAGCGCTATCGAATGCTTGCTTGCAGGGAAAAGTTTCAGAGGTTTTTCGTTCATCAGAGAACATCTTGCGAGAAGCGGTAGGAGACGGGGAGCTAGAACGCATACGCTCGCTTCCAGGGCTCGAGGCAAGCTCTGAGCAATTTCGGCTCGTAAGCGAGCAACTTCGGATGTTCGACTCAGCGCACCTCGCAGAGCTTACGAAGATCAGCGGAGTGCTTACCTTTGAGCGCCAGCCCTTTCAGAAGCAGCACGGTATAGTTCGGTATGCACACCAACAAAAGTTGTCTTTTACAACGAATGGTAAGGCTCTCAGTGAATTATGGCACAGAGGATATTTCTATCGCATGCGCCCTGGTGCTCCCGAGGTAGTTGCTGCGAGTGGTGGCACGGTTGCATTCGTGGAGGAGCTGGGAACCTTTGGAACCGTTGTGGGGATTGATCATGGTCTCGGTGTATTTTCAATATACGGGGACCTCCAGCAGGTTCAGGTAAAAGCTGGAGACGAAGTCGAAGGAGAGAGTGTGCTCGGTTTTAGTGGACAGGGAGTATTCGGTTGTGAGCGAGGCACCCTGTTTCAAGTTCGCGTACAGGGAGTGCCTGTAGAGCCTGCCGAGTGGCTCAGCGCGCAGTGGCACACCGGGCATATTACCCGTAAGGTAGCCTCAGCAAAGCGATTGCTCGGATTAGCAACACCCGTCTCTTTTTAGTCTTCTAACGGTGTTATTCCTTAGCCGGTGATCGTATGATCGTTGAGGCCGCATTTTCACGGCAAGGGGAAGAAGATGAATCGAGTTTTTATCAGTCTTATCATTCTATTTATCGGTCTTGGTGCGATTCTTATCGTTCAGGCGATGCAAACTTCAACTTCGAGAGTCTTTACACCTTCGGAGCTGTCTCAACACGAACAGCCAGTCAAAAGAATTCGTGTGGTAGGTAAAGTTGCGCCACTAGAGCTTGACTATCAGACTGAGCCAACAATACGTCTCTCCTTTCATATTCAAGATCCAGAGGGAGAACAGCAAGAAACGGTGCGAGTTGAATATGATAAGTTAATGCCAGATATGTTTGCGCCAGGTCGTTCCGTTATCATTGATGGTGAGTACACGGGAAGTATCGTAAGGGCTGAAAGTTTAATGACCCAATGTCCGTCAAAGTATGAACCGCCTACCCCTACAAGCTCCGATAGCGAGCGCATGGGGAGTG
>JBMTVV010000183.1:0-4572 GCA_049451755.1 Bdellovibrionota bacterium | reverse complement strand
CGATTTTCTTCCATCATTCTTTCTTCTCTCATTCCTCTACTGTCTCACCTCTTCTACCGTCTTATCATTGTTCCACCGCTCATTGTTCCACTGCAGCTTTATTTCGTCTACAACCACACTCCAGTGAGCCCCAGCTCTGGCACTAGCTGGCACGTACTCACAGAGGCACACAGGACCAGGAGGGACGTCTGATTTGCCTAACCCGCACCGGATAGAGCTGACTTTGTGCACCTCTTCCCCTTTCGTGTCGAAGTTATTCGCGATATTTTTAATCCATGGCTACTAAAAATAAACGGTCGGTAATTGCTCTGCTTGGCATAGTACTTTGTGCTCTCCTGGCGCTCCAAATTGGGCTTAACTTTTCTAGCAGCAACACTGCCTCTTTCCGGGAGGCACTGGAAGCAAAGTTAGCTGCTCGGAGCGACATCGATGAGCGCAGAAAGTCAGTCTTACGCATTCAACTTTCAGTACGAGATTGGATGTCCAAACACGGCAACATCCCCCCACAGAGAATCGAAGAACTTATTCCAGAATACTTTGATCGAATACCAACCGACCCAATCACGGGGAAACCGTTTTTGTATGTAGCAACTGAAGGCACATTCTCGGTTGGAGAAGCAATATCCGCCTCTTCCTCTGAAAGTAAGATTGCTGCTGGTAGTACCGATTTGAGCAACACTCCATCCGGCCGCTCTTCAGCTGAACAAGAGACCCAAAACACTCAGGTAGCAGCCAATAGGATAGATGAGGAATACATATATAACCCTGAAGGAAAGCGAGATCCCTTCCTCGCCTTCGACTTCAGTCCCACGAAGAGCCTCGATGGCAGAACTGAACTTGAACAGTTTGAAATTGGGCAACTACGCCTCACTGCCACCTTAGAAGGTCTCGGGGAGCCAAAGGCTATCGTTGAATCGAGCACTGGTAAGGGGTTTACGGTTACCATCGGGACCAAAATAGGCCCCAATAACGGGGAAGTACTGAAAATTGAGAAGGATCGTCTTGTTATCGTTGAGAGTGAGACCGACTTCACCGGTGAAACAAAGATGAATACGATTGAAATGCTTTTAAGAATTCCTGGTCAGAGTGCCTCAGGGGGGAAAGCGCCGAGCAGAGCAAAAAATAACGGCACCTCTCGAAAAGCATCCTTCCGTTAATCAGCCTCCACATGTCAGTTATGAACAGAAACTACGCGCATTCATTCGCATTCTCATGGGCTTTGCCCTGTCTCAGGTTATTAAGCGTCTGAGAGAGCAGCTTTACTATACTGAAAAGAGACTTTTTAACGCTGCAGGCCCTGCTCTTAGAACGAGCTCGTTCCGGAAACGGACGAAGTCGATTAACTTAATTAACCGCGCCTTCTCCGTATCGGCATTCAATAACTCTTGCCGCTCAAACACATCGAGCCGAACAAGAGCTCCTATGCGGAAAGCACGGATATCTTTCACATCAGGAATTCTCATTTCCACTTCGATATTCCTCAAGAAAGTCTCAAATTCTTCTCTAATGACCTCTCTCAACCGTTCTGGTGCTTCATCCCCTTGCTCTCCCCACCGCACATGCGCCCGGGGAAAATCTTGCTCTGGGAGTTCTTGCATGAGCTCAAAGAGACGAACCCCTTTTGTCAGGATGTCCATTCGTCCGTCTTCATAACGGTTTAAAACTGCTTGTATTTCTACTGAACATCCCCACTGAGCCGAGTTTTTTCCAGTCAGTAAGACCCCGAATTGATGGCTCTCGCGGGTTTCATCCTCTTCAAATAATGAAACCTCTGCGAGACAAAAACGAAGCAGTCGCTGATAGCGCTCCTCGTACACGTGGAGAGGAAGGAGTTCTCCTGGGAATACATTACTCCCAAGTCGAAAGAGTGGGATGACACAGTGCTCTCCACTCAAAAAGCGGTGTTCGGAGGTCATACTCCATTATCTCCCGAGAGATGGCCCGGGAGCAAATTTATCATCCCATGCTCTTTAGAAAGAGTTTCGTCAAACAGCCATGAGGCTCTCAAATATCTCGTTTGAAAGATGATCGACAATATTTTTTATCGATACCATGCCGACTGGCTGATTTGTCTCATCAGTAATGGGTAAGTGACGAAATCCCCCTTGTGACATGAGTGTTAACGCAAATGCAATCGTCTCATCGAGTGAGATAGTAATCGGCTCTCTCGTCATATACTTCGCTACAGGGGTCGAGTCCTCAATATCCTTATCAAAGATCTTTAATACATAGTCCCGTTCACTAAAGATACCTGATAGCTCGCCCTCGCCATTTACCACGAGAACACATCCAATCTTATTCTTCTGTAATATTCGCATTACATCAGCTACGGAAGCACTTTCTAGCACTGAAATAGGCTCGGGTGGCTCTAGCAGAGAGACACTGGAACAGAGGAATCCTCGGGTGATCGGCATCGTATTTGTTGCACACTGAAGACGGAGGGATTCCTGGATCTGCGCACCTAATGCATCAAGTTTTTTACTTGGATTGTTCATCATCTATCTCCTCTTCGCGGAATGCTGGGGTAATTTCTTCAAACTCTTTTATGTAAAACTCTTCCTTTTCAGGTTCAAAACAGATTGAGGCGGGTCCCTTTACGCTCTCATCCACTTCAAATTCGCAGTCGCCTACGATTACTCGACCTCGGGGATGAAAGAATCGATGAATAGAGAGTATGCCTCTTTGCTCGGGTGTCGCCTCTTCGAGCATGAGGTCTTTTTTCTCATTCAACGCCTCAAGGCTCCTCTGTACCCGCTCTCGCTTCGTGAGAAGCTTTTCCAACTTCGGTCTGAGGTGCGGCGCGAGGAGCGCTACTCGCGCAGGGTTATTCGCATACGGTCCAAGATGCGCCTGAATAAGCTCAAGTCCTTTCTCGTGTTCATCGATACGAAGTAGTAGCACTTGATACTCCTCAGAGACCTCGGTATCGCTACCGAGGAGAATATCTGTTGGGATTTCCTCTGTACTCCCGAATTCACCAACAAGAGCTCCCGCAACGACAAAGCACTTTCCTCCAAGAATGTGGGCGGTTGGAGCCTGTAGTGTCGACCTTGTGCGAATAGTCGCATTCCTCGCCTCTTCCTTAATAAAAACGTCTCCACGGGCGTCAACGGTAGCACTCTGAATCGATTTCACAGTTACATTGTGTCCGGAGACAATCCGTCCGCTCCCTTCTCCGAAAAACCTTCCTGCAATTTCGATCGGTCCATTCTGTGAACGTAGCTCTGTCCTATTGACCGAACCTCCTATTTTTATCCCCTTATCAGCCGAGATACCGTACCCCGCAAGGACATCACCCTTGATATGAACTGAGCCAATAAAGTCGATACTGCCAAACTCTGCGTTGAGATTGCCCGGAACCACAAATTCCTCTTTTATCGCAAGTCGTGAGCCTTGCACCTCAAGATAGCCATCTACCTGAGCGATAATGCGGTCATAACTGAGCCCTTCTTTCTCGCCCGATTCTTGGATGAGAGAGCCTTTTTCAAGGGTTACTTTCACCGGATCACCTGGCGCAGCGAGAAGCTCCTTCCCAAAGACACTCATGCCTGGTAGACCTTCTTTCGGATGATAAATCCGTGCAACGGCCTCGCCAGCATGGATATTCTCGAAAAGACGAAGATCTCTCATTGAGATCTCCACGTCCTGAGCTTCTGAGGGTTCTCGATACGGATCCTTCGAGAGACGTCTCTTGAGATAAACAATTCTTCCGTTTGCCCCTTTTTTCGGTAGCACCCCCTTTGCAACACGTCGTTGTTCGATGAGGGTGTGCTCTTTTAGCCCTCGAACAACATCACTCAAAACAGCGTAATCAATAAACCGCTCATCAATATGTTCTAGCAGCATCGACTCTAGCTGGGGGATGGAGACATTTTCGATAGTGGTGAAGCGCTCGACATCGATAAAGAGCTTTGTTTCTTGCTCTTCTGCGAATGCTTTCAGATGAAACTGTTCATCTCTGACTTCAAAAGTAGGTTTTGTCATCAGTTTTGGCTAGGGCTCCCCCGTTATCGACATTGTCCACTGAACAAAGAGGGCAATAGATGCTTCTCTTCTCTATTATATCTCAGAATACCCTTGCCTAACCACCAGCTAGCTTTGAACATGCGTTCACTCTTTATCCGAAGGCTCAATGACATAGAAGCCTTCAGCAACCAAGTCGTTGTAGCGTTCGTCCACGCTCTTCCACTTATTGCACGGTGGACCACAAACGGTAGCCGCTGTTTCCACTTCTGGATTAGCGGGATCTCGAAATGTCACCTGAATAAGATTCCCCTGCTCATCGCATTTTACCTCCCGTGCCTGGACCGTATGGCCGGGGGCCTGTAGGTCACTTGGATTGCCAACATTAATGAGCGCCACCCCACCTTCTTTAAGTGCCTTCTTCACCTCTTCACAGTCAAACTTTTTTAAGCTCCAGCTACACTCGAGATGAACCCCGTCTTTCAGAAGCTCTTTATTGCACTCACACAGCTGCTCCATGCACTCTGGCTGCAGCTGGAAGCCTGGTTTCAGCGAATCCCAACATTTTCTTTCTGTCGCGCCAATGCCGAAGAATCCACCACGCTTGAA
>JBMTVV010000182.1:0-4573 GCA_049451755.1 Bdellovibrionota bacterium | reverse complement strand
GCAGGTAATTCTCTCAGCCACGAGCGGAGCCTCGGGTGAGGAGGAGACCCTCCGGGGAGAGCTCTTGTCGACCGAATTGCTTGTAGAGCAGTTGCGAGAGCAGCTTGATGCACTGAAAGAAGAAGCAAACGTTCGGGGACGAAAAGAAGAGTCTCTCAAGGGCGCGCAGCACGAGCTGAAAATGCTTTTTGAGGCGAAAGGAACTGAGGGAAAACGTGTCATTGAGCGTTTGAATACGTTGCTCGAACGAAAGGGTCACTCTGAAGAGCGTATTGCTTCACTCTCTGAAAAGGAGACAACGCTCTCACAAGCGCTGCAAGATTTAGAGGTTTCAGGGATTGATCGTTTGCAACAGCTCGATGAAGAAGTGCGAGAGAACCGCAAGCAGATACGCGAGAAGGAAGAGAAGAGTCAGGGACTGAGAGATGTTCTTCGTAAGTTAGAAGGTGAACTTACCGCGACTCGAAAGCAGATGCGTGAACAGTCTCGGCCAGAGGTGCTTAATCATGAGGAAAGTCAGAAGCTAGAAGGGCTCATGCGAGAAATTGAGGGAGATGTTCCCCGTGTACTTGCAGAGCTCTTTGATGTGGAGCCTGAGTACACAAAGGCTATTCAGGCTGCAGTTGGTGAGAGGGCGTCTTATTTTGTGGTCTCTCGTGCCGCAGACGTAGCCGAAGCCCTTAGTAACTATGCTAAGCAGCGCAGTGCATCAAAAGAGTCTGGATTCTGGTACGGACTCCTCCAAGCGGGAGCCTCTGAGTCGGTGGGACAAGAGATGAGTGGTGCTGAGCAAGAGAGCGCGAGCTTACCAAATGCAGTCTCGGCGATGAGCGTCATACAAGCACGTCCAGAAATTCAATCATCGCTAAGAGCCTTTCTTGCGCAGGTATTTATTGTGCCGTCTTTTGTTGACGGGTTGGAGCTCTTTCGTTCCGGTAGTATTCCCCTCCGCGCACTCGTGGTGACCCAGGCCGGTGAGTGTATCACTTCGGAAACGTTATCTGTTCCTCAAAGGGAGCGTGGGCTTCTCGATATTCAACAAGAGATTACACAGTTGATACATCGGAAAGAAGGAATAGATGAGCAGTTCGTAGAGCTCGAACAACAAATTTCTCAGGAGCGTATTGAACTTGCCCAGCGGGAAGAAGAGCTGGGAGAGGCGCTACGACGGAAGCAAGAGCACGAACAAGCCGTTCGTGAGATGAGTAAGGAGCTTGGGTCTGTAAGAGGTTACCTCTCCGCAGAGCAGCAAGCGCTTGCGCAAATTGAGCAGGACCTTGTCCGTTCGAGGGAATATGAGGTCGAACTCCAGAAGCGAGTACAGGAGCTTGAGGAGAGAAAAGTATCTGTTGAGCAGGAGCTTGCGGAGTTATTAAACGATGACACCTCAACGCTACATGCAGATCTGAGAGATCTGGCAGCGCAGCTTTCTTCGAAGGATTCACAGCGCCGTAGTCTGAGGGAGCGATTCGAGGAAGCTCGTGGCAGAGCTGAAGCGGAGCGACATGAACTGGAGACGCTTCGTCAAGAGATGTCGACGAGAAAGCTCGAGCTTGAACGTGGTAATATGGAGCTTGAGCACATCAAAGAGAGCATCCTTGAGCGTTTACCAGAAGAGTATCAGGAGCGCGCCTTGAGCTCTTATGGGAGTGAGCAGGAGAGCCGACTTGAAGATGGTGAGTATCAACAGTTAGAGGAGCGAGTCCGGAGTATTCGAGCGCAACTATTACGAGAGGGAGAAGTTGATCCAAGTTCTATTGAGCGTTTCGAAGAAGAATCGCAGCGGTTAGAGGAGCTAAAGACTCAGAAGTCAGACCTTGAGGCAGCGTCGATTACTCTTAGAAAGACGGTCCAACTACTCCGTGAGCAGTCGGTACAACGGTTCCGCGCGACTTTCGAGAGTGTGCGAGAGCATTTTGTGAAGTTAATGCCACGGGTTTTCGGGGGTGGAAGTGCCGATCTTGAGCTGACAAATGAAGATGATCCACTCGAAGCTGGAGTGATGATTACTGTGCGGCCTCCGGGCAAAAAGCCGAAGTCGCTCGATCTACTTTCGGGGGGAGAGAAAGCCCTCTGTGCGACTGCCCTCATCGTGAGCTTGTTCCTTGTCCGGCCGAGCCCACTCTGTGTGCTTGATGAGGTCGATGCCCCGCTCGATGAGGCGAATCTCGTACGGTTCCTCTCACTCGTAAAGGAAATGAGCGCAGAAACTCAGTTCTTGCTCATCACTCACAATAAAGCGTCCATGACTGCTGCGGATCGTTTGATTGGAGTAACAATGCAGAGACCCGGCTCTTCATCAGTTCTTCAGGTCTCACTTGAAGAAGCGTACGCACACGTGGCGTAGATGAGCGGTAGAGCGCTCTTGAGCGTTGTGTCTGTCTCACATCGTATTTTGGGCATCTTTTGAAGAGCTCAGTGCTTTGCTTTGAAATGGATCGGTGGGAATGCTTGAGAATGCCCATTATTGTCCAGTATGCTGAATAGGTGGTGCGTCCTGAATTTTTCACCTGAGACTGTTATAAAGGGGAGCTATGAATATAACTACAATACTCGAAAAACTGGCTCCGCTGTCTGACCGATATGGTAGTGGAGACCCTCGACTGGATCTCTCTCTGCTCCTCTTTATGCTCATTGTTATTGCGCTTGTCTTGATCGTCCTCTCACTTTTTGGCGGTCGGCGAAATCGAGAGCAAGCTACGTCTTCATCGCCTCTTCCTGAAGGGCTCGATAGGCTCACGGCGCTCGCTGGTAAGTTTGAAAAGTTAGAGATGAATGCCAACGCTTCACGCACCGAGGTGATGCGAGAGGTAGAGCTCTTGAAAGCGAGAGTCGAGCAGGTAGAAGAGCAGACTGGCCTAGTCGACACGAGTCGAGCTTCAGAAGCTGAAGGACTGGGCACGACATATCTTCAAGAGCCTGCTATCAGTGAGGGGGAGGAAGCTCTCGCCTCATCTCCTGTGGAGTTGACAGACGAAGTTTCTCGCCCCGCGACAGTCGTATCACTGCCACCTGCACCAATGATACCAGCAGCCGATGATATTGAGCTCGATACAGCGGCTCAGCATGACATTCGGCCGGCGGCGGTTATTAATGTACATTCAGTTGTTTTGACCGGTGAAGAGACTCAAGGGAAAGCTGGTACACCAAGAGCAGACGACAAAACGACGCCCCCCAAGGATCTTTCTGCCGGGCTCACCAAGACGCGTTCTGGAATCTTCCGAAGGATTAAGGAAGTTTTTTCTGGTCGTTCAGTGATTGACGAAGAAACGATAGAGGAGCTTCAAGCGTTTTTGGTGAGTACTGATCTCGGACTCAAGATGGTGCAATCGCTCACTGAGCGACTGCGAGAGGTGGTGAAGCGGGGAGATACCGTCACTGAAGAAGCCTTGATAGAGACATTGCAACGCATTGTTTTGCATCGCCTCAAGGAAGTTGGAGCCGATGTGAAGCCGATTATCCCAGTTCGTCGTCACGATGGTCCATTAGTAGTGATGATGGTGGGTGTAAACGGTGTTGGGAAAACAACAACGACTGCAAAGTTAGCACTTCAATGGAAGCAAGAGGGCGCCAAGGTTCTCATGGTTGGGGCGGATACCTTTCGAGCGGCAGCCGCTGCGCAGCTTCAGAAGTGGGGTGAAGAACTTGATATCACTGTTCACACCGGAGGTGAGGGAGCGAAGCCAGCGGCTGTTGTATACGATGCGATGGAGAAGGCAAATACTGAGCGATACGATGTGGTGCTCATTGACACTGCTGGTCGTTTGCATACAAAGGGTAACCTCATGCAGGAGCTCGAAGGTATGAAGAATATCGTACGGAAGAACCAACTCGATGCGCCTCACGAGGTACTGCTCGTTATTGACGGTACGACCGGGCAGAACGCGCTCCAGCAAGCAAAAGAGTTCCATAGTAGTGTACATCTTACTGGGCTTGTGGTGACGAAGTTAGATGGTACGGCGCGTGGAGGTATGGTTGTTGCGGTGCAAGATGAGTATGGCGTTCCGGTTCGATATATCGGAATGGGTGAGGCCGCAGATGATCTTCGCCCTTTTGAGATCACTTCATTTGTAGATGCGCTCTTCGATCGTGAGGCTGTGAGTGAACTGAGTGCACCGAGTGCTCACGGCAAGCGCCGGCGCCGTCGTCGCGAGGAGGATGAGCGTACCTTAGCGGATCAGCTGGCATGATAAAGGAACTACCTGAGGCACCGGGTTTTGTAATGTGATGCGATAATTCAGGGCCGACTGGATTTTCATTCTGGGAGTTTTCCTGTCGAGAAGTAATGCTCAATGAGGTGAAAAATAGTTTTTCGCAGAACTAACTCAATATGAAGGGCTGGGACCACCAACCGCTCTGGAATTGCATCAGGTAGAGCTTCCTTCACAAGGACAAGACCATCGTTATCTCCACGGAGGAGTGGGTTCCAACTACCACCGAACTGGCCGCGTCCTGCAATCGCGGCAAATTCAAGTGTTGCAGGGATGTCTAAGGGCCTGGGCTTGGCGAGTTCGATGAGCGATGGACCGAGCAGCATTCTTGTAAAGGGAATCCGAAGGGTAATTGCCGCTGC
>JBMTVV010000181.1:0-4576 GCA_049451755.1 Bdellovibrionota bacterium | reverse complement strand
ACTGCACACTTCGGGTCGATGGCATACTGCGGAGGGTAGATATTGGGGGATACACCGCTCGCATTCATGAGCAAGTTGTACAAAGAACCCGTGTGCTTGGAGGAGTTGCCTCAGGCGCAAAGGTGCAAGCACCAGAGGATGGTGCTTTTGTGCTGCCACTTCCCTCTGCGCAGCGAGAGATCCGATTTCATATCTTTCCAACAGTAACGGGTGCAAAGCTCCACTTTCGATTACCGAATACCGGCTCGATTCCGTCTCTTGCAAGCCTTGGATTTGCTGCAAAAACACGTACTTTTCTCGAGTCGTGCCTCGAGCGAGATAGAGGTGGGGTGCTCCTCTCTGGGCCCACTGGGAGTGGAAAGAGCACCACTGCTTACAGTGCTCTTTGTCATCTTCAGGGGCACTCTCGTTCCATCGTTTCCCTTGAAGATCCTGTTGAGCGAGATATTTTCGGTATTTCACAGACGGATCTCTCTCGCTTGGCCTCCGTCTCGTACGCCGATGGCATTCGGCATCTTCTTCGGCAAGACCCTGACATTATCTTTGTTGGTGAAATTCGAGATCAGCTGGGTGCGATTGCTGCGCTAGAAGCCGCTGCAAGTGGACACCTTCTCATTACCTCTATTCATAGCAGTAGCACCCTTGACGCATTAGAACGGCTCGCTCGCTTGAGTAATGATAGAGACTTGGTTGCCGATGTGATGCAACTTGTTATCTGTCAACGACTCGTTCCTCGGTTGTGTAAAAAGTGTCGGGTCATTGATTTGCCGAGTTCAGATATGGTTCATGGGCAGGTGTATCAAGCGGTTGGTTGTCCTCTTTGCCAGCATAGTGGATATGCTGGACGTACCCTCATCGAAGAGAGCGTGTACCTAACCTCCGACCTCAAGCAGCGATTTATAGCGGATGAGATTGTTCGGAGTGAGATGCCGGGAAAAAGATTTTTTCAGAGTCTAGAGGACTCTGCGCGTGAGGCATTACTTTCAGGTGCCGTGGATGTGAAGCAGATGAGAAAAATTATCGTCCCATCGCTCTAAAGAGGAACCGAGAGTTCTTTCCTCTGAATTTTTGTACAGTCATAAAGTCGGCAAACAAAGGGTCGCTTATCAGTTGCTTTTACTGTGTTAAAGTACCTTGTTTATAAACGTCGCTTATTTTTTCTTTAACAAAATTAAAGAAAAAAAGAGGCAAACAGTAGTCCATTAAAAAGAAGTTAGATATCGATGTATTAGCCGATCTGTAATAGCAGTGATCATTTTTTTATTGATTCTCGGGCGCGCGATCATACCCTGATCGCCATGTACGGACTTATTAACAAGGCAATTCAGGGACTCATTACCGAAAAGTTCGGAAAGGCCACTTGGGATGATATCCGTTCTCGTGCCGGACTGAGTGATGAGCCATTCCTACCAATGGAGCAGTATCCAGACGCTGTTACTTATGATCTTGTGCAAGCAGCGACTGAAGTCCTTCAGATCCCCGCAGAGGAAGTGCTACAAGAGTTCGGAATATTCTGGACGATGTTCACCGGTGCTGAAGGGTATAAAGAGCTTATGGATAGTGCTGGGGATACCTTTGCTGAGTTCGTTTCGAATCTTGATCAGTTACATGCAAGAGTGAAGCTACTATTTCCGCACCTTGATCCACCTAGCTTCCTTGTGTTTGACCGCGAACCGAACAGCCTAAAGGTTAGTTATTTTTCGAATCGAGAGGGTCTTGTTCCCTTGGTAGAAGGTCTCTTTCAAGGTCTTGCAGACCGATTTCAGGTTTCGCTCTCTCTGAAACACGAACGGATACAAGAAGGCGAAAAGAGTCACGACCTCTTTTCGTTGTCGTGGAAAGAGCTTGTAGAGGAAGAGCCCCGTACACATCAAATGCTCGGAACGTGTATGGTGGTCCGCAGCCAGCCATAAGAGAGGTAAGCGAGAAGGAGATGCTGTGCCGAAGGTAAACCTTAAGGATATCGAGGAGGTCTTACCGTTCCTCTTACTGCTTGATTCAGAGCTCAGATGTATTGCCGTTGGAAAGAAGTGGAAAAAGATTTCTCCAAGCGTTGCTGTGGGAAGACGCTTGGAGGAAGGGTTAGAGCTAATACGTCCACGGCATATTGATAGTTTTGATGAGATTTGCCGCAATCTTGAGAATGCCTTTATTTATCGGTTAAAGGCAAAGGAGGGGCTGATCGTTCGAGGACAATTTTACCGAAAGGAATCGAGCGAGTTCGGTGAGACGCTTCTTTTTATCGGAAGCCCATGGATACGCTCCTTAGAAGAGCTCAAGGAATGCGGACTTGAGCTCAGTGACTTTCCGCCACACCATTTCCTCGGAGACCTCCTAGTACTCTTACAAACGGAGCGTACCAATCAACTCGAGCTACGGGAGTTGGCGGATAAACTGCGCATCTCTGCTGAAGAGCTTCGACATCAGAATGAAGAACTCCGGCGAAGTAGTGAGGCGCAGCGCGCACTTGAAGTCCAACTCCGGCAGAGTCAGAAAATGGAAGCCTTAGGAAGGCTTGCAGGAGGTGTCGCTCATGATTTTAATAACATTCTCTTTGCCATCGATGGATATGCTGATGCTGCGCTTTCAGCACTAGATGACGGATCAAAGGCGGCTCAGTCTATCAGGCAGATGAAAATGGGAGCAGCGCGGGCCACAGCACTTGTTCAGCAACTTCTTGCCTTTTCTCGGCAAAAGACACTCAAGGCAGTCACGATTGATATTGGTGCAGAGGTTGAGCAAGTAACTGCTTTAATCATGCCTCTCATGCGAGGAGGTATTCGAATATCGACAGATCTTCCAAGCGAGTCCTTACGGGTCTGGGCTGATCCGAATGCTCTTCAACAGATTCTTATGAACCTAGCAATTAATGCTGTTGATGCGATGCCAGAAGGGGGGGGGCTCCGGATTGGTATTGGAATCCCAGAGCATAGCCCGATTCCTGAATTAGCTCCGGTAGGCTTTGCTGAAATTGTAGTCTCTGATACTGGGACCGGAATAGAGCCAGAGACGCTCGAAAAGATCTTTGAACCATTTTTCACCACGAAAGAACCTGGAAAGGGTACAGGGATCGGGCTTTCAATAGTGCACAGTCTTGTAGAGCAATGTGGTGGTACCATTGACGCAGCATCCACCATTGGTGAGGGAACTAAATTTCGCATCTTGTTACCCCGAATATTAGAAAAAGGAGAAGAGCCGTCACTGAATCAGAAATATCTACAGAAAAAAATCCTTCGAGAGACCCAGTGTATTCTTCTGGTAGAAGATGATCCTTTAGTTCGAAAGATTCTCGTACAGATGTTAACAGCAGCAGGATACGAAGTGCTTGAAAACAGTGGGCCACGCGAGGCGCTCAAGGTCCTAGAGGAGCGGAAAGACGATATCGATCTCATCGTGACTGATATCGTGATGCCGGGTATGAGTGGGCTGCGGATGGTTCGTGAGATAGAAAAACGTGGATTTATAAAGCCGGTGCTCTTTGTGACAGGTGATGCTCGAGAGGCGTCTCTCCATCCAGCCTCATGGCCACCGCACTACCGTCTTCTCCGTAAGCCGTTTCCTGCCATGACTCTGTTGGATGAAGTGCATACCCTGCTACAGCAATTCATCGAGATATATCCACATGAATATCCGATACAGTAGTAGGAGAGGCTTTTATAGGCATGAAGTCTCTCTATGGGTCCTCTGCGATGAAATATGGAAAGATTTGAGAGGAGATGTCGTATATGTTTGAGAGGCTTTTTTGTCTCTAGGAACAAATAGCCTCGAATCAAACTCCCTTCCTCTGCATCCAAAGTGCGCCCTTTGGGTGTAGCAGATTTCGTTTCCTATCGGTTTTTCCACTGTTTTCGTGCTGTTTTGGTCGTTCTCGGTTTCTGAACGGAAGCTTTTTGGAGAGGCCTATGCGAGTAAAAGAGAGATCGAAGCCACAACAGAATAGCACCTTTACCGTTGAAAGTGAGTCGATTCTCACTGACTTAGGATTCTACAGATCCGCTGAAGTGAGGGTACATACGGTCACTACATCCCATCCGAATCCAGTTGAATTTATCGACTCTGCAGGAGTTGTCTGGCAAATCTATCGACATGTCACCTTCCCCAAAGACCTTCAGCTCTGGGTTCATACCGGGAAAAGCCATACCGTACGGCTTCGTCAGCTCGGACGACTCGTAGAGCGCACCGAAGATTTTCCGTCTCTCTTGGAACGACCCCTCAATGAGCTTATAAAAGAGGCGGAAGCATGTCTTCGACAGGCAACAAAGCTTGCGGTGTAAGATGTGCTAGAGACCTTCGCTCTAGAAAAGTTTTGAGCTGTAACTACACAAGACCGAGAGAAAATACAGGCAAAGAGGCTCATATACGAACGAGCATTCTCCACCTGTAGGTTCTCTCAGTAGCAAAGATTCCGTTTATGCTCCGCTATCTGATGCTTCACGATCAAAGATGAGTAACTTGCCATTGGCATCGAACCCGTAGTGTCCCGTGAAGTCCCTCCCATTTGAAAATCTAATGAGAAAGGTTCCATCGGGATTTAATACTCCTCGTCCTTCAAGCCACTCACCTGTCTCAGACTGAT
>JBMTVV010000180.1:0-4579 GCA_049451755.1 Bdellovibrionota bacterium | reverse complement strand
AGGGTAAAGCGGGATTGGTTTACAGTGATCTGCAGTCTCTTCCTCTGCTTCTCCACTCATGTTCTTCACGCAAAAGAAGAGGGAGCAGACTTTATAGAAAAGACGGGATCAGCACCTCTAGCTCCAGAAATCATCTCAGCACCAGAAATTAAATGTACAATAACAAATCAATCTCATCCTTACGACGAGGAAAGACAATGTTTCGTATTACAGGAAGGAGACAAGTTTTCCGTAGAAAGGGTCATAAAGAGCGCTCCCCAAATAGCAACCATCCTCGCGTTAGAGACAGATTTCCTAGACGCTGCATTATCTGTGGATGGACAGAGAGTCTTACCGTTGCAGCCATTAAATTCCAAAAACTTGATCTTTTCTTTTAAGTTAGAAGAACCGATTGTGACCAAATTCGATTGGGTAGCAACGGACAGAAGCAGTACTCCAAAATTAGTAAACCTTCGAGCCGAGGATGCCTTTAACGTTACTACCAATGAATGTTCATTGTCTCTGTGTGTTGATGGCAGTAATACCATAGAGCCACCAACATGCGACCTCAGGATTACATCACCTCTACCGCTTCAATGCGCCGGCAATGGGGTAGAGATTAATATTTCCGCTTCAGGATCTTCAACTAATGTGCCAGGTCGACTCGACTATAATTATGATACGACGTGTCGAAATGCAGCGATAGTAGACGGAGCAACTAGCTCAGAAGCGATGCTCTCTTCGGACGCGACCCTTTTCATATCTCCATCTAAGGGAGAAGAGTGCTCCGTTACTGCTACCGTTACAGATTCGCGCATGCAAAGCTCAACTTGCGCTGTTGAATTTGCTGCACCGAACTGTGACTTATCAGATCGGTGTACTAGCGAACTCGACATCTGTGGTGTTTGTGGCGGTGATGGTTCTTCGTGCCTTACCTGTGAAACGATAGATGTGACATCAATACAGATGACAAGTGAGCTACACCTACGCTCTGCTGCAGAGAAACTTCGTACATTTTTTTCAAATATAGAACAGCGCTATAGAACGAGAAATATGCTACGTAGCCACCTCGGAGGAATGCTCGAAAGAAAAGGAGAGAGGCTCAATGCTCGTGAAGCAGCAGCCATTCAGGTATTATGGACGCCACCTTCTCTTATCTCGCTGTGTGCCGGACCACAAATCAATACGTGCTCTGTTGAACGATATGACGAAACAGTCGAGCTCTTCGGACAAAAAATAGACAACATTCGTCAACTCTCTCTCAATAATTCACGCAAGTTTAATAGACGAAGAGTTCTCAACCTGCTGATAGAACGTGGCCTAACATTTAAAAAAGCACGACGCCAAAGCATACAAAGATCGATAAAGCTCCGTCGAGCCGTAAGAGCGGATTTAAACAAGGCCAGAGATACTTTTAACGGTTTGCCTGTAGAGAACTTCTCGTGTGAAGGGCTCTCCTCATAGAGTCCGTGCATATTCTCCGTGCATATTCTTTGAGGACGACATTCTTCGGTAAGAACGAGGAGGAGTATTACTTGCCTCGCTTGAGCACGCGCTCAGCTTCTCGCTTTGCTTCTCGGTCTTTCACCGTCTCTCGTTTATCACCACGGTCTTTCCCTTTTGCAAGGGCGATTTCCAGCTTCGCTCTTCCGTTTTTCAGGTAAAGACGAACAGGGACGAGAGTATACCCTTTGGCTTCCACTCGACCAGTGAGCTTCTCGATTTCCCGCTTGTGCATGAGAAGCTTTCTCCTGCGGGTCGGATCTTCCTTAGAACTGGTATCGAATCGATAGGGATTAATATGTGCGTTGATGAGAAAAAGCTCCCCATGAGAAGGGATAATATAGCTTTCGTTCAGGCTTATCTTTCCTTCACGAATTGATTTAATCTCACCACCAGTCAGTACGAGGCCAGCCTCAAAGAACTCTTCGAGATGATAGTTAAATCGCGCCTTTTTGTTATCAGAGATAACCTTAAAGGCTTCTCCCCCACTTGGCTGTGCCACTACTACCTGAACTCCTTAATACAGCTTAACTGCCCTTGTCTTTTATACTCGATAAACATGCGGTGGCTCCTGAGGACCAGGAACTTCATTCCGCATTTCCTGAATTTCATTTCGCTCATTTACAAAAATAAGGTTTGGCTTGTGAAGCGCACGCTGCTCAGGAGTCAGATATGTAAACGAAGCGATAATTACAAGATCACCCGGTGTAACGAGATGTGCTGCTGCGCCGTTTACCGCAATATCACGGGAATCTGGCAGGCCAGTAATTGCATAGGTCTCAAAGCGAGTACCACTCGTCACATTCCACACGTTTACCGCCTCGTACTCTGAAATGCCAGATGCCTCAAGGAGATCTGGAGGAATCGTAATACTCCCCTCGTAGTGAAGATCCGCATGAGTAACGGTTGCTCTATGAATTTTCGCCTGTAATATCTTCTGAAACATAACTCTCTTCCTTCCCCTAAAAACCTACTTTTTCGCTATCCGAACCTTCTTTGCAGTATCCTCATATACAGAATGCTCCGCAGCTGGAAATACATGAGAGCGAACCTCCTGTGCATACTCGGAAACAGCACTCATAATCTCCGTGCCTAATTCACGATAACGCTTCACGAAACGAGGAGTAAACTCAGGCTGCAGCCCCAGAAGGTCATTAATAACGAGTATCTGTCCATCACACGAAGGACCCGCACCAATTCCAATTGTTGGAATAGAGACTTTCTCCGTTATCTGTTCTGCTAGCTCCGCAGGAATACCCTCTAATACAAGAGCAAAGGCGCCGGCTTCTTCTACCGCTAGGGCATCCTCTAGCACTTCATCTGCTGAAGTCTGCGCGCGGTTCTGAGACCCGCTCCGTCCCTGTAAACGGTGCCCACCCATTCGGTGATACGACTGCGGAGTCAGTCCAATGTGTCCACAGACTGGAATATCTACTTGCACTAACCGCGAGATGGTCTCTTGCATAAACCTTCCACCCTCAAGCTTTACCGCGTGAGCACCTGCGTGCTTCATTAGGTACCCGGCACTTTCGAGTGCCTGTTCTGGTGATATCTGGTACGACATAAAGGGGAGATCTGCGATAACGAGCGCACTCTTTACTCCCCGCACTACACACCGAGTGTGATACGCCACCTCTTCAAGCTCCACAGGGATTGTATTTTCATGACCCTGAACGACTGAACCTAACGAATCTCCCACGAGGATGAGATCCACGTCACCTGAGGCATCAATCAGTTTTGCACTTGTATAGTCATAACTGGTAAGGGCAACAAGGGGATTCCCTGAACCTTTTCGTCCGAGAATATGGGGAACAGTTCTCTTAGAGGGTATATTACACCCGTTGAGATTTGATGGGGCCATAAAGTCACTCCTGTATTCAGTAAATGCGGGTGGCCAATTTTCTTTCACTATCTGCGGCTTCTACAGGATTGCCGTACCTTGCAGCATCAACATCCTAAGCCCTCTAAATTATAGGGGCTCTTTCATGTCACGACGCAATAGTCTGAGGAGTATTTTCGGACTCATCCCTGCAAGTACCTGTTTTTAGGTTTATTTACACCCAGCCTGGGGCTACGGAGGAAGGCCAACGGAAGCGATTTTTTTCTCATCCTCCGGATTTCCTGAAGATTTAGCCTTTGGTTCTCTCCCAATTCTGCCGACCCAAAGGGTTATGGTGAGAGAAGAGAGTGAGTTCGATTACGACCTCCTAGTTATTGGAAGCGGGCCAGGTGGCCAGAAGGCTGCTATTCAAGCTGCAAAAATCGGCAAACGGGTAGCGGTCATCGACTACAATCCGTACGTCGGCGGCGTGTGTCTACACGACGGTACAATCCCCAGTAAGTCTTTCCGAGAAGCAATCCTTCACCTCAGCGGTTACCGTGAACGAACTCATTACGGCAGGGCGTACCGCGTGAAAAACCAAGTTCAGATGTCGGATCTCACAAAACGAAGTGCTTGGATTACCGCAGAGATTGAACAAACGGTACGCGCTCAACTCCTCCGAAATGGAATAGATATTATTGAAGGCATTGGCTCTTTCATGAGTGATCATGAAGTTAGAGTAAAGCGTGATTCGAAAGAAGAAGTGATTACCGGAGAATATATTATTATCGCCACAGGCACACGCCCACGCAGGCCAGAAGGGTTTGAATACGATGGAGATATTATTCTCGACAGTGATGGCATTCTTCACATGGAGTCACTTCCCAAAAGTATTTGCATTGTTGGTGGGGGTGTCATCGGATGTGAATACGGCTCAATGTTCTCAGCACTCGGAATCAAAGTAACAATTGTTGAAGCACTAGATCGCTTACTCGGGTTTATAGACAGAGAGCTCGTGGACAATCTCGTCTATACACTCCGCGCTCAAAAGGCAACGATCATCACTAGTGATCGAGTAACGAGAACTGCAATCTCACCTGATGGACGAGCAATTACCTATCTTGAGAGTGGAAAACGAATCGTCTCTCAGAAGCTGCTCATATCCGCAGGGCGTATGCCGAATGTTGAAAAACTCAATCTCGATCTTCTCAGGATTCTTACAGATGAGCGCGGATACATTAAGGTAAATGCAGCCTATCAAACCTCGGTACCACA
>JBMTVV010000179.1:0-4584 GCA_049451755.1 Bdellovibrionota bacterium | reverse complement strand
CGGGGCCTCTGTTAAAGCACTGCTTTAAACGGAGGGAAGGTTTTACTGATCGCTCGCTGTCTTCGCAGCGTCCTTCCAGAGATAGGCACTTGTATGCTCGCTACGGAGTATGGAATCAGTCGCCTTCCTTCGAGGCTTAATAAAACGAGGCTTCTTAAAACATCTATGGGAGTGCCGCTACTGCCGCATCATCTACATGCACCTCAACTCGTCGATTCACCGCACGAGCCCAGTCAGACTCCCCGGCAACGAGAGGTTGCGATTTTCCGAAGGTTACTGTCGAGACTCGTTCTGCTGATACTCCAAGCGCAATCAACTCATCCCTCACTGCCTCCGCCCTTCGAGAACCGAGCTTCTCATTGTATTCCTCTGTTCCGATAAAATCCGTATGCCCCTCAAGCACCACATGGACATCACTCTCGGCTTGAAGAAGATTCGCTATTTGCTGAGCTCTTCCCTTTCCTAGTGAAGTGAGTTCACTCTTATCAAAATCGAAATTAACATTCGGAAAGTAGACTTGCCGAACAGGCTCCTCGTCCATTGGCTCAACAATAGCCAGATCAACCGCCTCGGGTGTCGCAGAATCATAGCTGTATGGCATGACGCTTCTACAATCAGGAGATGTATGATCCGACGAAAAACACTCAGGCTGCCGATAATCGAAGGGGTCACGGTATCCCATGACACTTCTTCTTGTTTCACTAGAAGACGCAAGATAGCTCAGTGGACGAAAAATAAGCTCTCGAGCGACCCAGCCTACTGGATGAAAAATATATGAGAGCACTCGTAGCGGATGAGATTCAGACTCTCGATAGTGTGGAGCCACGTGATACGTAGCGAGACCGTTATCTCTTGGTAATTGATCCTGTGCGCCAGCGGTGAAACAAAATCCCGAGCACACAAGAAGTAGCAATGAAAAAACAACTGAACGAAAAAGCATTTTCTTCATTTGAACAAACCTCTGATAAACAGACATGACCTTCCTCAAGAATCTACCATACCGAAAGATAGATGAGCCATGAGAGAGTTTGTGTGCAAAGAGAAAAAAAACTATGTTCTAATGCGGGCTACTGCTTGTAAGCACATTCGCCATCAACTACCGGATTTTACTGCCGAAGAGGCGTTAACAGGACCTCTCGATAAAAAAATAGCGTTCTGCTTTGGCGCTCCTAACGATCATCGTGAGCGGAACGTATGACCTGCTCAATCGATTTCGGGCGGAACGTATCTGCGTCGAGCTCTACTAGGATAGCGTGCATCTTCTCTTCCCCCTTCGCAGGACGGTAGCTCGACGGAAGTCCTGTAAGGAATCGATCGATTGCCGCCTTCGAATCCATTCCGATCACCCCTGCATGCGAACCAGTCATTCCAACATCGGTAATCGCAGCCGTGCCCCCTGGAAGGATGCGTGCATCCGCCGTAGCAACATGGGTGTGCGTGCCAAATACAGTGGTTAGCTGCCCGTCAAAGTGAGCCGCAAATGCAATTTTTTCAGAAGTCGCTTCTGCGTGTAAGTCTACTATGCGAATCGGCACATCCACCAGCTCGTTGGACAGAAGACTCTCTACGTATCGAAATGGACAATCAAGTGCTCCAGACATGAAGGTCCTTCCCAAGACATTGATAACTGCCACAGGTACTCCATGTATCTCTCGCACAATCCAGCCTCGGACAGCAGTTTCGCCCACAGGATAATTCCCAGGGCAGATGCAGGCGAACTCATTACTCTTCAGTAATGTAGCGACCTCACTCCGTCGCCACGTATGATCGCCGAGCGTTACCACATCTGCGCCGGCTTTCACGAGCTCCCGATAACACTTGAGATCAATCCCCGATCCTCCAGCCGAATTCTCTCCATTTACAATTACAAAATCGACGCTGTACTCATCACGCACAGCGGGAAGCACCTCATGAAGGACCTCTCTTCCCGGTCGTGCAACGACATCTCCAACACAGAGGAACTTCATGCTCTCCCGTCCTCTCTCATAGCATCACACACTACAAATCTCTCTTCAGTACACAGACAATCCATTGGCACATCATGTATTTCGGGAGCCAGTCCTTTCACCTTCTGCAACTCCCAACAGACACCAACAATGCGCGCCTCTCTCATTGCTGGCTGTCCGAGAAACCGATCATAGTACCCCTTCCCTCGCCCCAAGCGGTTTCCAACGAAATCAAAGGCGAGTCCAGGAACAAGTACGACCGTCTTCTTTGCGTCGCGAGTAGGATCATAGAGTTCACCGGCTTCATAGCATGGCTCTGGGATACCAAAGCCTCCGGGTTCAACCTCTTGAGTCCAATCTCGTCCAATAGAAACAAAATCCATTGAGAAGTCTGGATTAGAACGGGGCAAAAAGAAGCTCCGTTCGTCACTGAGCTCACTGATGAGCAAAGATAGATTTACCTCCCCTGGGAAAAAGGAAGTCCACGCTAGGATGTTTGTGCAATCACAGAACTCTCGAGAACGAAGAATATCTGATAAGGCTTCCGAAATTTCTTTACTAGCGGCTCTCATCCAACGCTCATCTAAATTAGCGAGCAGCCGCTTCATATCGGCACGAATCTCTCGAATCGGCTGGTGGCTCATCTATTACTCCTCAATGTGGTATGGAAATGATGGGCTATCTACATTGCCTGTCATCTCTTCAGAATAGGCTGTTTTCATCGAAAAGACCAACTGACTGCCCTCAAATTGTTCCCACAGCTGAGTCCGGCAAACCGGTGCTACCTCACCAGCACTTATCACCGCTTGATTATTAAGTTTTCGAATACCTATTCCGATACAGAATCTTCTTAGGACAAGACGGACTCTTATAAGAATGGCCACAGAGAATTCAAGCAAAAAGGCGGAAAACCATGGAGGCGCACTTCTCGTATACTGTGCACTCCTTTTTATAGCCTCTACAGCGCTCCTATCAGCGCCCAAGAGCTTACATGCGTATCCGTACTATACCGACGGTCACTATCACGAGCGGTATTTATCAACCTCCTCAAATAGCTCCTCTACCCTGAATCCCAACTCTCCTACCTTCTGGGAAATCGAGGGCAATAGAATACTGCATCGCCTAGTAGGCGATGACTCTCACTCTTTTTTAGGCTTTCACCCCCGGATAAAGGTTATTGGCGCGAACCTTCCACTTGCTGTCTTGGGTACGGAAGAACATCTCGTTCTCTCCACAGGAATCCTGAATATTCTCGAAAGTGACGAGGAATTTGCCTTTCTCATCGCACATGAACTTGCTCATAAGCTGCTGGGACATGACAAAGAGACCATAGGCGCTACTCATAGCAGGGGCGAATGGGAAGAGGAGGCTGACATGTTGGCTCTTCAGCTCTTGCGGGGCTGCGACATGGGTGGCAGTGGTGCAAGAACCCTCTTACAGAAACTCGCGAATTTTGGGATTATACAAGGCTTCGAACTAGGAAAATACTATCCCACTCTCCGAAAACGGAGCGCATTCCTTGCTCTACGAGAAGCCCACTCACCCAATCTGTAAAACGAACAATGGATGTTATTTGGCAAAGTTAGCCCAGATAACTCCGTTTCAAAAATTCTACTACTATCTCTTCAAGCTCAAGCCATAATCTGCCGACTCTACTTTGTAAGGAAGTAGAATGGGAAATCACTTTGATTTCTGCTCTTTTAATGTGCGGGGTACATGAGTTATCGGGAAAACGAGCTTTATTTAACTCCAAAGGAACGTAATAAAGCCCTTATTTTAATAGTCGAAACAGCGCCCTTGGAGCGCCATAATATGCGTACGGCTCTCCAATCACTTGGCTATGGTGGAGTTACCGATGTCCCCACACATGCTGCTGCTATCGAAAAGATTCAAAAGCGACCAATAACGCATATCATCTTCGATGCAAAGAAGACCAATATGCCTCCGAAAGACTTTGTCGTTCAGGCACTAGAGCTCGACTCTAAACTCATTATGGTTCCGACCTCATTCGAGCCGAGCGTTGATGATGTATTCGAACTTCTCTGTCTTGGCGCACGCGGTTATCTCGTTAAGCCATTTACTATGGATACAGTAGATGCGGCTATCATTGGTGCTACGAAGGGAGAGCCGATTGCTGATTCAGTAAAGCAAGCAAAAGACCGGAATGAGGCACTGATTGCAATTCTCATGTCGAGTCTCGACAAAGTCGCGACACTTATGCGACAGGCGAAACAATTTGAAACAGCTCAAAGAGAAGTCCCACGAGCTCTCCGTGGATTTTATACTTCTGCTGACCTCGCAGCGACCTTTGCACGAGGTGGTGAAGAGGGGCTTCTCAAAGCACTCGAAAAGTTCTGCATCGAGCGAAGCAAAGGCCCAGCATCACGCCTCGGTCGCCTGAGAAAACGATTAAAGACAAATAGAAAAGAAGAGGCTATTGGCGCGTAGTCACCGTATCACACGATGGGCATCCCCCCTCACGGGATCAAACATCACGCTCCGTTACTCCAATCACAATAGCTCAACCGTACTTTGGAACAGAGGTGCCAACAGAGATACCATTGGAACAGGGGCACCATTGGTTAGGATGCTATGCGTTAGTGACCTAAATTATTCACGACTCAATAGAGTGGGGGGG
>JBMTVV010000178.1:0-4585 GCA_049451755.1 Bdellovibrionota bacterium | reverse complement strand
ACTTTTCCTATGATTCCTGCTTGCGTCTTCACAAGCACGCCTCCCCGTAACTCCGAGAGCATCTTCTGGTGCGTCCGTTGCTCCTTATCTTGCGGTCGAAGCACCATGAAGTAAAAGATTATGAACACCATGAAAAAGAGCGGAAGAAGCTCTCCAAGCTTCTTCATGAGAAAGGATGTCCCTTTTATCGGAGCACCATCCATGGACGCACCACCTGCTTCTACAAAAGCCGCTGGATCTTGTAGCGCCACATCCTGCGCGAACCCATCGGGCACCATCCCCCCGAAGACTGCTAAGCCTACGACAAGAAGACTGATTACTCTTACTGCACCCCAAAAACTCGTTTTGCTCATTATCTCTGACTCCTATGTGTCGCCCTATCAAACGATGATTTCCCGCTCCTTTCAAGTGTAGGAAACGAAACGAGAAAGCTCCCCTTACTCTCAGCTCATTCAGGTCACATGAAGACACTCCCCATCACCAAAATGAATCGATTAACTATTTGATTATACTCATCTTGCCGGACCTACCCACACCTTACTTCGGGGTTCCAACGAAAGCTATTGAGGTATTCTCCTCACTCACTAAGAAACCTTCTAGTCGCCGATTTAGCTCAGACGCCCCATTGTGAGCACCCCGAGGAGAAAACATCAGCTGTAAAACATCACCCGCTGACCGATCTATTCCCTCAAATTTAAGGTCTCGACCGATGAATGCTACGAGGGACTCTCCCTCACTAATAGTACGCAGCTGCACTACATCGATGAGATAGTGCACTCGACGATCTTTCCCCACACCGCTCTCCGCTACCTCATATTTACAAACCACCGGCTCGGGAATCGCCTTTCGGTACTTCGCAAAGAGAGGATTTTCTTCACCTTCTCGCAAACGGGTCATCGGTAGCTTCACGGACTTCACCCCTCTCTTTGGAATACATAACTCTTCTGAACACTCCAGCCACTTCCACTTGAGGGTAAGCTCCACGTTATCTCGAATCTCGCTCGGCATTGGTAGATCGAGAAAGGCGACAGAAAAAGAGCTGTCATACTGAGAGGTGATCCCTTCACCGGTATGTTCTTTTATCACTGGGATAGCCCAGCGCACGTCTCCTAGTAACGGCTTATCATCCATGAAGAGATCTAGCTCTGTTGGAAGCCCATAATACCCTGGCTCTTTCCAGTAGATGTGCCAACCACTGGGAATAGTGAGATGAACAATGAGGCTGAACTTCTCATCAGGAAGCACCTGGTCAAAGGCTGGAATCACCTCAATGCCAATATTCGAGTCCTTTGCAAACGCACTCTTCCCACCTATCTGAAAGGAGAAAACGGCAACAAGAAAGAGCGCACTCATCACAATCGTGCAAAATCGTTGCACCGTCGAACATCTCTCAATGATGCTATCCATACGTACTACTACCTTCCTGCTATGCTTTTTTCGCGACCTCTCGAAACGCATTCCATCGCGCTCTCTCGTTATTCCTCAAAGCAGCTAATGTATTCGAGTGAATTGCTTTTCGAATCCTCTCCATCCACCGCATGTAATATCGAATATTGTGAACACTCAACATTTGAGGCCCTAACATTTCGTCTACTCGAAAGAGGTGATGGAGGTACGCACGAGAGTAGCGCCGACATGCAAGGCAATCACACGTATTATCAAGCGGCTCTTTATCCTCCCGAAATCGAGCATTCTTGATATTTATCGTGGGTTCGTCTCCGGTAATGAATGCACGCCCGAACCTCCCGGAACGGGTTGGCATAACACAATCAAAGAGATCTACTCCACGAAAAACTGCCTCAACGAGATCCTCTGGCGTTCCCACACCCATGAGATAACGGATGCGGTCTGCTGGAAGTTGCTCAGGATGAAACTCGAGTATCCGGTACATCTCTTCTTGCGTCTCGCCAACACTTAATCCCCCAATTGCGTACCCATCAAACGGCAAGTCCGATAAATGCGCAGCAGACTCTGCTCGCAGCTGATCATAGAGCCCTCCCTGAGTAATGCCAAAAAGCGACATATCTTCTCGGGTCTTTGCTCGTAGGCATCGCTCAAGCCAACGTTGTGTTCTCGCGAGTGAAGTAGCAGTCGCATCATATGAGAGGTCTGAGGCAGGACATTCATCAAACCCCATCGCAATATCAACACCGAGCTTCTCTTGAATCTGAATCGACTTTTCTGGGCTGAGAAATAACTGTTGCCCATCAATGGGTGATTGAAAACGAACCCCTTCTTCTTCTATTTTTCGGAGTTTCTGTAAACTAAAGACTTGAAACCCACCACTATCACTCAGCACAGGGCCCTTCCACCCCATAAATCGCTGAATACCACCGAGTCGCTCAATAAGCTCCTCACCGGGTCGAAGCCAGAGGTGAAAGGTATTCACAAGCACTATCTGGCATCCGAGTGTAGAGATTGCGTGGGTATCGACTCCCTTAACGGAAGCTTTCGTACCCACCACCATAAAATTTGGCGTCTGAAATGCGCCGTGCACCGTCGAATAACAACCGAGCCGAGCGCGACCATTTCCACTCTCACTTCCCCGCTCGCCGTTCTCCGTTGTTTTCTCGGAGGAGAGAACCGTAAACCGATTATTCAATGAACATTCCATCGCCATAACTTAAAAAACGGTAATCGTTGTCAAGAGCAGCCTCGTATGCTTTTCCAAGCAGACTTCTCCCGAGGAACGACTCTACAAGGAGAAGATGACTACTACGAGGTTGGTGAAAATTCGTAATGACTGCATCAACAAAAGAGAACTCATACCCTGGCTGAATGAAGAGCTCTGTATTGAAGTCGCCGATCTCCACCGCCCCTGAAGCAGGAAACGCCGTCTCTAACAACCGTACGACGGTTGTTCCGACTGCGATGACCCGTTTCCCGCCTTGCTTCAGGCGCAAAAGCTCTTCTGCCGTATCAGACGAGAGGTGCCCTCTTTCACACCCAGGGGGAATAAATGTTGCAGCCGTCTCAGAACTCACATGGGCTGCGACTTCCTCTGGAGTCTCCCACACAGAGAGGAAACTTGCTGGGCCCACATGCAGCGTGACCTCTACGATATGAACACCCTTCCCTTGAAGCGCTGTTAAGAGCTCCTGCGTAAAATGAAGTCCGGCTGTAGGTGCCGCGACGGAACCAGCAAAACGAGCGTACGGGGTTTGGTAGTCACTCTCATCTTGGACGTCTCCTCTTCCTTCCCGAATGTACGGTGGAATCGGCATCACACCAAGCGCATATACATCTTGTGGATTCTCGGCGTGAAACTGCAATTCAACAAAGTAACCCCCGCGGCGATCGATGACTTCTGCTGTCATACCACCACCGAACTCAAGCACTATCCCGGGCTTCATTTTCCGAAGCGGTTTTCCCATCGCTTGAAACCGTCCACTACCGAGATCTTCTGTGAGCAAGAGCTCACACGCGGCACCACTCGCCTGCAACATCCCAAAAAGGCGTGCCTTTAAGACCTGAGTATTGTTTAAAACGAGCACATCACCCTCGCCGAGCATATCGGCGAGATCTGTGAATTGACGGTGCCTCAGTTGGTGGTCACTCCGAGTGATAGAGAGCATCTTTGCCGCATGAAAGGGATAGCATGGGCGTTCGGCGATCCTCTCTGTCGGAAGGAGATAATCATAGGGGAGCGATGTGATATCACTACCTACATTTAATTCCTGCTCGTCAACGGTCATAGCCACGTCTTTCAAATGCACCTTACTACACACAAGAGGAGTAAGTGTCCTCATGCCAATAGTCGGAATATCCTCGGACACTATCTTGCTTCTCGACTCCCTCAGTGTAAAGAATCCGGCTGGAAATATCACCTTGGACCGCTCGAATGAGCACGTCCCAACAACGCACCTAGTTCGTCAGGGACTCAAGTTCGCGTAGGAAAGAAATATACGAAAAGACGCAGACTAGGAATCCGCTACGAGCACAGGCGCCATAGGGATGCTTGCTCTACGGCTGTTTACTATATTTTTTCATAACATCCATGAGTTCCATCGGCAGTGGGAACACAATCGTTGAGTTATGCTCTGTTGCAATCCCTTTTAGGGTATCAAGGTAACGGAGCTGGAGGGTAATTGGCTCACCTGCCATAACATCAGCCGCCTCACGGAGCTTTGCTGCTGCTTCATACTCCCCGACCGCTTGGATAACTTTGGCACGGCGCTCGCGCTCTGCTTCTGCTTGTCGTGCCATCGCACGCTTCATCTCTTGTGGGAGATCGATATCTTTCACCTCAACCGTTGAAACTTTTATCCCCCACGGGTCAGTCTGCTTGTCGATAATCTCTTGAATCCGAGTATTAATCTCTTCTCGCTTCACAAGCAGATCATCAAGCTCCACCTCTCCACACACACTCCGGAGAGTCGTCTGTGCAATTTGGCTTGTAGCAAAAAGATAGTTCTCGACTTGAATCTCCGCCTTCGCTGGATCCATCACGCGAAAGTACAAAACGGCATTCACTTTGATGGTGACGTTATCTCTCGTGATCACATCCTGCGTCGGAATATCCATGGTGACGATCCGCTGGTCGATCTTCCGCAACTGCTCGACGAATGGAATAATGAGGACAAGT